>NZ_NEIU01000024.1:0-73847 GCF_002113595.1 Pseudomonas sp. B3(2017) | reverse complement strand
GCGACCGGGCTGCTGGCGTCGCGGTGCCTGAGCGCGTTGGTGCCTGCCAAACTGCTGCCGAGCCTGTAAGGGCCTCATCGCTGGCAAGCCAGCTCCCACGGGTTCTGCGCAGTCCCCTGTGGGAGCTGGCTTGCCAGCGATGACGGCAGTCCAGGCGCCGCAAAGACAGCTGCTCCCGCATTGAAGCCTGTACACCTTGCGGAAGCGGCATTGCGATTGGATTTTGAAAGCGGTGGAGCCCTGAGGGATCAACTTTCCCTGTGGGCGCCATTGACCGGAAGACGGCTGCCCAGGCGGTAGCGCGACGACGGGTGAACCAGGCGCACATAGGTGACGATCTTGCCCTGGTTCCAGGTCCGGCGCATGAGCACCAGGCAAGGCTCGTTGTCATCGATCTGCATGTATTTGCTCTCGTCGCCGCTGGGGTGGCTGGCCTCGACGATGTGCTCCATCTCATCCGGCCGGATGACCTGCAACAGGTACCGGGCCGGTTGCAGGCTTTCGCCGAACGCCTGCTGCAGAAACTCCGGCACCATCTCGGGATTGACGTAGCGGTCCTCCAATTGCACCGGCACGCCTTCTTCGCTGTGCACACAGATCAAATGAAACACCGACGCCCCTGTAGGCAACGCCAACGCAGCGGCCACCTGCATCGAGGCGGCCTCGCGTGCCAGGTGCAGCACCTTGCACGTGTAGCTGTGCCCCCGGGCGATGATTTCGTCGGCGATGTTGGTGATGCGCAGCAGGTTCGACTGCGGCTTGCTCTCGGCCACGAACGTGCCGACCCCCGAGATCCGCACCAGGTGGCCTTCGTCGGCGAGTTCGCGCAGGGCACGGTTGACCGTCATGCGCGACATGCCCAGCTCCTGCACCAACTGATGCTCGGAAGGGATCAGGTCGCCGGGTTTCCAGACCCCGGCGCGAAGCTTGCCTTGCACGAAATCCTTCGCGCGTTGATAGCGCGCTTGCGGCGCATTCTTAGTCATCAGTCAATCAATCCGAATCTCTTCCACGGCAAAGGCGCTTGCCGAGTCTTGGCGACAAAGCCGCTATCCTCACAGCTTAGGAGGGACAGCCGCAAGTGCCGGGCGCATTCAAATGGCGTGCCGGAGCAGGGCATGGCCGCTGCGCCTCGTCCTGCGCCTGTTCTCCTTTGTCGCGGAACGCTCAGGTGCCGCACTTGCGATGTTCTCGTTGTCTTTCACCGTACGGTGTCTGCGATATGTTTCTTACATGGCTATAGTTGTATGTACATATAATGCAGTGCAACTTCTGCAGAAGGCGAGCTTGGGCAATATTTCACAATTGCTACATGAAAGTGAATTAAATATTAAAGTTTTGCTCCGATAAAAAAATATTGACATGTTTATTTCATGACAAGATACTTCGATTCGGAAGTAATAAAGCACTTCACCGTCGATGGAATAAGATTCCTGAGAAGCATAACGTCCAATCAGACTCGCCTGCTTCGAAACGGCTCCCGATCTCTGCAATACCAGTATCTTGTTTCGTGTTGCCCGACAGTTACGGCACTGTAGCCTTACAGGCAGCCAATGGTCGTCGCTCACTTGTTCAATTCTTATATATGTTTGGCCTGCGCATTCTGTTGGGGTGAACTCGTGTTTGCTCTGATTAAAACTTGCCTATTGGTTCTAATGGGCAGGGCGGGCGCGGTTGGTTCGAGACGTCAACTTCAATAGCATTATCATGAAGATCTGGAATAGGGCATATGGATATTGCTGGCAATGTTGTATACGTAAAGATGAACGCTGATATTCTTCATTCGGGTCACATTGACGTGATCGGTGAAGCGGAAAAGTATGGTTCTGTGGTCGTTGGTGTGTTGACGGACAAGGCGATGGCGTTGTCCGGACGCGAGCCGATATTGAATTTCGAACAGCGTGCAAGTGTTTTCAGTCGTGTCAAAGGTGTCTCCAAGGTGGTGCCTCAAGACAGTGCGGACGCCATTACCAACATTCTGGATTTACAACCGACCTACGTTCTCCACTGGGACGATGAAGGCAAGGGCATCGGTCGGCCCGAGCGGGAACGCGTCGAACAGGCGCTTTCCGGCTGGGGCGGGAAACTGATTGTCAGCGATCAATCTCACACAGGCTCGAATGCGTCAGTGTTTGAGCGCTTGAACAAGGCCTACGCCAGACCGCATTCCAGGCAGCAGCAACTGAGCCGCCTTCTTGAGGCCAAGTCCTTTGTCCGGGTGCTCGAAGCCCATACACCGCTGTGCGGGCTGATTATCGAAAACCTGCAGGTCGAATCAGGCGGAGAATCCCGAACGTTTGATGCGATGTGGTCCAGCAGCCTGACCGACTCGACATCCAAGGGGAAACCCGACATCGAGGCGGTGGACCTGACGTCGCGTCTGCAGAACATCAACGACATCTTTGAGGTCACCACCAAACCGCTCATCTATGACGCCGACACCGGCGGCAAACCCGAGCACTTTGCGCTGGCGGTGAAGAGCCTGGAGAGGGTCGGTGTCTCTGCGGTCATCATTGAAGACAAAACCGGGTTGAAGAAGAACTCACTGTTCGGCAACTCCGTCACGCAGGATCAGGAAAGTATCGAAGCGTTTTGCCATAAGATCCAAGTCGGCAAGGCGGCCTGCCAAACCAATGACTTCATGATCATTGCGAGAATCGAAAGCCTGATACTCGAGAAAGGCATGCATGACGCGCTAGCGCGCGCCAAGGCGTACATCGCGGCCGGGGCCGACGGCATCATGATCCACAGCCGTGAAAAATCCCCTGCCGAGATCCTGGAGTTCTGCCGGCACTACGCGATGTTCGATGAGCGCGTACCCCTTGTCGCCGTTCCCTCCAGTTACAACAGCATCACTGACATTGAGTTGTCCCGCGCAGGTGTGAACATCGTCATCTACGCCAACCACATGTTGCGGGCTTCCTATCCGGCGATGAGCCGCATCGCGCAGTCGATCCTGATGCATGGCCGCTCCATGGAGTGCGAGTCGGAATGCATGCCGATCAACGAGATTTTGGATCTGATACCAGGGACGCGGTGATTCGATGATTTCTCCAGAGTTTTTTTACCAGTCACTGAAAAGCAAGGGTGTCGAGTACTTTGCGGGCACGCCGGACTCGTTGTTGAAGTCGTTCTGCTTCTACGTTTCCGAGCACACACCCGCCAGCCATCATGTCATCGCGGCCAACGAGGGCGGCGCCATCGGTTTGGCGATGGGGTATCACCTGGCGACAGGCGGCATCCCGGCGGTGTACATGCAGAACTCGGGCTTGGGCAATGCGATCAATCCGTTGCTGTCGCTGGGCGATCCCGATGTCTACTCTATCCCGATGATTCTGATCATTGGCTGGAGAGGCGAACCTGGTGTGAAGGATGAGCCGCAGCACCTGAAGCAAGGGCGCGTGACATTGGCGCTGCTGGAGGCCATGGAAATACCTTATGACGTGATTGACGGTGACGAATCCCTCGCCCGGGCAGCCATATCAAGAGCGGTCGAGACCGCCGCCTCTCAGTCCCGCGCCTATGCACTGGTGGTCAAGGGCGGGGCCGTCGGCAGCTTCGAACCCCGCGTCGAGGGCAATAAGGTGTTTTCCTACTCTCGCGAAGACGTCATCGATGCGCTGGTCCAGCGGCTCGATGAACGCCACATTGTGGTTGCCACCACCGGCATGATTTCCAGGGAGTTGTTCGAGTGCCGCAAAAGGCACGGACAAGGGCATGACGCGGACTTCCTGACCATCGGCGGCATGGGGCACGCCTCGCAGATCGCCCTCGAGATTGCCACGCACAAGCCGGATCGCCAGGTGATCTGCCTGGACGGGGACGGCGCGCTGCTGATGCACATGGGGAGCGCGGCCATTGCAGGGACGAGGGCCAAAGGCAACTTCAAGCACCTTGTCATCAATAACGGCGCCCACGACTCCGTGGGCGGTCAGCCGACCGTCGCGCAATCGATCGACCTGCAGTCAGTGTTCGTCGGCTGTGGCTACAGCTACGTGTCGCTCTGCGTCGCGCGCGGCGATCTGTTTGAGGAGATCGAGTGGTTGCTTGATGCGCAGGGCCCGGCCTTGCTGGAGATCATGGTCGACAAGGGCGCCCGAGGCGATCTGGGTCGGCCCTCGATGGACTTGAAGGAAAGGCTGGCGGGGTTCATGGCATTCGTTTCCGATTGAATCCCACCCTTGTCGTGCCGTCCGTGGCCGGCAACGGCGATCGGCAGGGTGCCGGCTCATGCGGCGGCAGGCCAGGGATAAGCGACAAGCACAAGGAGAAAAAGCGTTTGAACTCAATGGCATTTGCAATAACTCTTTTGTCGGTATGCATGCACGCGGGCTGGAATCTGCTCGGCAAGAAACAGGCGCCGTCCTTGAGCTTTTTCATACTGGCGATCGGCACGAGCGCCATTCTGTTCAGCCCGCTGCTGAGCCTGGGGGCGGGCCTGGATAAGCTGCCGGCGATGTTCTGGTGGCTGCTGCTGGCGACCGGGCTTTGCCAGATGCTGTACATGGGCGGGTTGGCCTGGGCCTATTCCCGTGGGGATGTCAGCGTCATTTACCCGCTGGCCCGAGCGCTGCCGGTGGTGATGGTTCCCATGGTGACGGTGGGGCTGCTGGGCAGCCAGGCGCTGGTCGCCAGAGACTGGTACGGCATTGTCTTGATTGTGTTGGGCGCACTCTGTCTGCCGTTGAGCAGCTTCCGTTCCTTTCGACTGAAAACATACTTCAACCCGGCATTGGGCTATGCGCTGTTGGCCGCCGCAGGAACCGTAGGCTATTCGGTGATCGACAAAGTGGCGCTGGATATGATGGTCAATGCCGGCTTTTCACGATTGACGGCCGGCGCCAACTACATGGTGCTGCAAGCGTTGACCACGGTGTTGTGGGGACTGCCGTTGATTGCGGTGATGAGTTCAGAGCGAACGGTGTTCGCTCCTGTCTGGCGCGAGCATCGTCGCTCGATACTCGTCACCGGTTTGATGATTACCGCTACTTACGGACTTGTTCTCATCGCCATGGCGTTCAGTACGGATGTCAGTTACATCGTCGCGCTGAGGCAACTGTCGATTCCCGTAGGGGTATTGATTGGCGTGGTGTGGCTCAAGGAAACAGCGCCGCCCCTGAAGATCATCAGTGTCGCTGTGATGTTGCTGGGCCTGCTCGTCATTTCGTTACGGTAAGTCAGCCATCGTTGCGATGAAGCGAACGAGCCGCTGTTAAAAGAAAGACGGACTCGCCTGCGAAGGGCATGTCCAAATGATCGCTGTTGTTTTGATGATTTGTGGTGTCGCTTGTTTTGCGCTCAGGTTTTGCGCAAACAAGCGATATCCACGAAGGGCTTTGCATTGCCCGCAGTTCAATAAAACATAGTTAACCTAAGAGGGATTTAAGCGTGACTATCGATCGTGATGAAAGCAGTAAATACAATGCCGAATATGATGTATCGGTACGCCGCCTGAGTGACTTGCTGGCCCTGACTTCCGCAAAGAAGGAGGCCATGGGCGCTGCCATGGTCGAGTTCTATCCAGGTGAAACTATCCGCGAGCACATCAATAAAGAAAACGTAGAAGAGATTTTTCTGCTGCTCGATGGCACGGCTGATTTCACGCTGGATGGCGTCGTTCATTCCGTGAAGGCGGGCGATGTCGCTTTCGCGAAAATCGGACAAAGCCACTCGTTCAAAAACACGTCGACCGATAAGGCCCGCCTGTTCAGCCTGTGGTGGAAAGCGGTGAGCACCGAGCAGGTGCCGGCATGAGCACAGTGAGCCGTTCGCCTTCATCGCCCATGATCATCCTGACGCCACCTCCGACGCCCAACGGTCGTCTGCACATCGGCCATATCTCAGGCCCTTACCTTCGTGCGGACCTGCATTCACGGCTGATGCGGTTTGTGAGCGGACGGCCCGTCCAACACCTGTCCCACATCGATACCTATCAGAGCTACGTCCCGAAAAAGGCGGCTCAACTGGGCCGTGACGTCAATGAGTTCTTCGAGGATGTCCAGGCGGGCATCAAGCATGACTTCAAATCGTTCGGCATCGACCACGACCTGTTCATCGACAACACCTCGACGCAATACCTGGCGTTTCTCGATTCGGCGGTGGAGCACCTGATCCCCCGGCTGAATCTGGAAACCGCCAAGGCAAAGCATTGCTCAAAGTGTGACAGTTCGCTGTATGAGGCCAACGTGAAAGGCTTTTGCAGCCATTGTCTTCACGACGCCTTTCTCAACGTCTGCGAAAATTGCTGCATCCCTTTGGCGTTTGAAAAAGCGATCGCACCGGTGTGCGATACCTGCGGTCATGCGGATCATGTCCTGAGCGAAAAAGAGGTGCAGTTCCTTGCGATCACGGCCAAGGAAGTTGAACGGATCGCAGAAGTGGTCGACACGCTGCATTCGGGCAACCGTCGCATCGACTCGATGTTCCAGCACCTGAAGGCCCACCGGATCGGGTTCAGCTACGATGCCGCGTACGGCGTGTTTCCCAAAACGATGCAGGGGGCCTTGAATCCCTGGATTGAGATCTACTTCGGGCATCTGTATTCCGTTCTGAAAGCGTGCAATGTGGACACATCAGTCGGTTTTGCAGAGTCCGTGCGGCGCTTGAACGCTTTGGAGCACCCGCCTGAGGTCGTCGCCTACTTCGGGATCGATAACTCTTATTACTATGCGTTCCTGTTTCCCTACCTTTCCATGGTGCTGGGCATCACCGCCATGGTGCCCACGGCATTGAAGGCCAGTTTTTTCCTGTTCCTGAACAACGCCAAGATCTCATCAAGCCGCAATAACGTCATCTGGGCTGCCGACCTGCTGAAAGAAGGTGAGCTCAAACGATTGAGGACCAACCTGGCCGACAGTTGCCCCGAGTTCGCCACCAAGGGGTACGCCGAGAGCCATAGTCGTGCGCCCGTATCAGGCGGCGAGCCAGCAGGGGGCGCAGACACCACGCCCTACGCATCCGTAGGCGCATTCAAGCAGCGGTTGTCGGCAATGACAGACGCACGGGCGTTCAGCGTTGAGGAACTGCTCAATGTCATCAATAAGGCAGGCAGTTACTCGGCTCACCTGAAAACGGTGGCGAGACCTCAGGAAGCGGCGGCCATCGACGGTTTTCTTGAAGCGCTGCTGGACGCCCTGTCGCTTGGCTGAAGGCGATTGAACCTCAGTGCACTCGTTATCCGCGCCGTCCTGGTGTCGCGTTCAGACACGGGGTGCGCGCCGTTTGATCAATCATTCTGAATGTCAGTCCACTGACTCAGGGAGGAGGTTTGCATATGGCTTCTACACAGGGTGCGGCCGATAAACGCCAGGTATTGATGAACCCGGGGCCTGTCACAACTCAAGAGCGTGTTCGATTGTCGTTGGCGGGGCCCGACCAGTGTCATCGTGAGCCGGAGTTTGCAGCACTGATGACGGCCGTCCGGCAAAAGATCACCCAAGTGTCGGGGGGCGATGACCGGTACGCATCGGTCGTGCTGACCGGTTCAGGCACCGCGGCGGTCGAAGCGACGATGGCGTCGGTGATACCGGACGGCGGCACCGTGCTGATCATCGACAACGGACACTACGCCGAGCGTCTGCATGACATCGCCAAAATCCACGCCATCGCCAGCGTTCGGTTGACGCTGGGCTGGAGCGTGCCGGTCGATAAGGAACTGATCGACAGAACCCTCCGTGAAAACCCCGGCGTCACTCATGTGGCCGTGGTCCATCACGAGACCAGCACCGGCATGCTCAATGACATTGTCGGGTTGGCCGCCATTGCCCATCGGCACGGCTGCAAAATGATTGTCGATGCCGTCAGCAGCCTGGGGGCTGAACCGATCGACCAGTCACGTGATGGCATCGACTGGCTGATCGGCTCCGCCGGCAAGTGCATCGAGGGGATGCCGGGCCTGTCATTCGTGTGCGCTCTCAAAGCGGATTTCGCGTCCCTGAAAGCCCACAAGGCACGTACGTTTTACCTTGATCTGCATCGCCATTTCACTGCGCAAGAGACCTCCAACGCACCGGCGTTCACACCCGCCGTTCCCCTGTTCTACGCACTGGACACCGCGCTGGACCTGCTGTTGGCGGAAGGGGTGGCGGAACGAAACTCGCGCTACCGTCGGTTGGCGACGCGCCTGCGCGACGGTTTGACCCGACTAGGGCTGAGCATTTTGCTGGCTCCCGAACACCGAGCGGTCGGCCTGACCACGGTCGGCTTGCCGGAGGGTGTCCACTATGCGGATCTGCACCCGGTGCTGAAAAGCGCCGGGTACGTCATCTACACCGCCCAGGAACATCTGGCGAACAGGTTCTTCCGGCTGTCCACCATGGGGTGCATGTCCGCGGAGGAGATCGACGGCTTCCTGGAGACGATGGCGCAGTTTCTGTCTGTCCGGCCTGTAACGCACGATCGTTGAGACGGGGTTCGCGATGAATAATCTTTCTGTGAACGGCAGGCCATACCGGCTTGCTGTGGTCGGTGGCGGCCCCCGAGCGGTCTATGCGATGGAGCGTCTGTCGGCGACGCTTGAGCGGCTCGGCCCTGATGCGGAGCTGGAAGTGTACCTGTTCGAGCGCAGCGGTGAATTCGGTGCGGGCCAGGCGCACAGTGGCTCCCAACCCAAGACGAGCTATCTCAACAGGATCGCCGGCCAGGTGAGTTTCGCTGCCGATGAAAGTGTCACGGATGCGGGCCCCCTCCGTGCGGCGCACAAGCGTCCGACATTGCACGAGTGGTGTCGGCGCCAGTATGCGTTGACCGGCCATCGCGATTTCGATCTGGGCCCCACCGACTGGCCCAAGCGCTATGTCCATGGGCTGGCCCTTCAGGACATGCTGATGGACTTCATTCGTGACATAGACGCCGATTCCCGAGCCAAGGTGATCCTGCGCCCGACCGAGGTGGTCGATGTCCTCGCCGAAGACGCACGGTTCCATGTCGAAGATTCGGCGGGCGAGGTGTTCCTCGTCGATTATGTGCTGCTGCTGACGGGGCACACCCACCATGATCCGGACCGGTGCGACGACGCCAGAGCGTTGATCGAGTTTGCCCGGCGCCACGAGCAGGCCGCCTACGTCCCTTTTGCCTACCCGCTGGACAGGGCGCTTCCGTCGCCCACCCAGGAAAGGCCCGAAACGGTCGGCTGCTGGGGCATGGGCCTGACCGCGATCGATGTGATCCTGCATCTGACGGAGGGGCGAGGGGGGTGGTTCTCCAGGGCGCAAAACGGCGGCTTGCACTATCAGCCCAGTGGCCGGGAACCGTCCTCCATCCTGGCGTTCAGCCATTCGGGCCTGTTTACCTTTGCGCGCCCGGAAAACCATAAGGAGACCGGCCCGGTGAACCTGGAGCATCAGGGGGTCTTTTTTACCAGGGAGACCGTTGACCGCTTGCGCCGAAAGCTCGCCGGCCGGCGCAGCGAAGCCGAGAAGGCACGGCCGCAGTTTGATTTTGACGCGGACCTGTTGCCCGTGCTGAAGCTGGAGATGGGCTACCTCCACTACCTCACACTGTTCGGGCCTTCGATCGAGGTTCTGGTTTCGGCACGCGTGCTGCCTGACTTTCAGGCGCATGCCGCCAATGAAGCCACCTTGCCCGCTGACTTCGACGGACTCGCCGCGATTGAAGGCATCGTCGATGAGGTGACGGCGGTGCTGTCCCGGGTGCTGACCGGGCAAGCGACGGTGGCGCAAGCCCAGCGGCAGGCGGCCGGGTGGTCGGTCGAATGCGTTCTGGACCACTGGATCGGTGTCGTTCACGGTGCCGAGGCGCGGGAACAGGCGCGCATGCAGCTGCATGACCCCGCAGGCCTCGCCGGTATCGCCCAAGCCTGGTCGTCGCCTTGGCGGCTGGAGAATGATGTGCGCGGGAACAGGTTCTGCTGGGAACTGACTATCAATCCCGTTTCGCCGAGCGATTGTGCTGACGGGCACGCGTATCGCGCAGCGGTGCTCGACTTCATGGACCGCGATCTGCTGTGGGCGGCTCAAGGAAACCTGCACAACCCCCATAAGGCTGCCGCAGACGGCGTCTGGCGGGATCTGCGCTCGGTGATCTCCCATGCGATTGACGACGCCGGGCTGACAGCCGCCTCTCATCAGCGCTTCCAGCGAGAGTACTTGAGCATCCACAACCGGCTTTCAAACGGCGCTGCGGCGCAGATCATGGAAAAAGTCCGGGCGTTGATAGAGTGCGGTCTGCTGGATGTCGGCATCGGCCCGGGCGCGGTGGTCGAAACCGATCAGGCGCATGGCTGTTTCACGGTCAGAGGGGCGCAGACCGGGAGGCTGGCCAGGGTGGATACGCTGATCAACGCAAGGCTTCATCCCTTTGACCCCCGCAAGGACGCATCAAGGCTGTACCGAAACCTGATTGCCCGAGGGACAGTGCGCATGTGGGCCAACGACTCATTGCCGGGAGAACGCTACGTGCCTGGCGGGATTGATTTGACAGACGACCATCACCCGATCCGCAAGGATGGAACGGTCGAGACGCAGATCACGGTGCTGGGCCCGCCGGCGGAGGGCGGGAAGTCGTTTCTGCTGTCGGCGCTGCGTCCCTCGCAGAACCACTACGTGATGCAGGACATCCTTAAATGGCTGAAGGGGTTCTGGGGGCATGTGCAGGCGCAAACATCCGCAAGCAGCCCCGAGACAAGCTCGGGGCACGAGCCGGTCAGGCGGCCGGAGCGGCCAGAACCGAAACCAGCGCCTCTTTGAAGGCGTGCATTTCAGCAGCGGTTCCAATGGAGACCCTCAACCATCCCGCAGGGCCGGCTTCACGGATGAGTACCCCCCGTTCAAGCAGGCCCTGCCAGACGGCATGGCGGTCATCGAAACGTCCGAACAGGACAAAGTTAGCGTCAGAATCAGCGACCTCCAGGCCGATGGAGCGCAGCCAGGTCACGGTTCTGTCCCTTTCTTGTCTCAGTTCATCCACGTTGGCCATCAAGGCGTCACGATGTGAAAGGGCGGCACGGGCCACCGCCTGGGTGACGGCCGAGAGGTGATAGGGCAGCCGAACGATGCGCAGGGCATCGACAATCGCGGGGGAGGTCGCCAGATAACCGAGACGACCGCCGGCCAACGCGAACGCCTTGCTCATTGTCCGGCTGACAACCAGGTGAGGGTAGCGGGGCAGAAGAGACACCGCGCTGGGGACACCGGCGCGCCGGAACTCGGCATACGCTTCATCCACGATGACGATGCCGGGGGCGGCGGCCAGGACGGATTCGATCTCGGGAAGGGTCAGTGCGGTTCCCGTGGGGTTGTTGGGGGAGGTCAGAAAGATCACTGAGGGGTTATGGACATTGATCAAATCCAGCACGTGTCCGATGTCCAGGCTGAAGTCTTCCTGGCGTCGCCCCTCCACCCATTGAGTCAGTGAGTTGCGCGAGTACTCGGGGTACATGGGGTAGGTCGGGGCGAAAGAGAGCGCAGTGCGCCCGGTGCCGCCAAAGGCTTGCAGGAGTTGCTGCAGGACTTCGTTGGAGCCGTTGGCCGCCCACACGTTCTCGGCCTGCAACGGTGTCCCGGTGTCTTCGCTCAGGTAGGACGCCAGGTCGCCGCGCAACCCCAGGAACTCTCGGTCGGGGTAGCGATTGATGTTCTGGACGGCGAGCGTCACGGCTTTGGTGATTTCAGCGACAACTTTTTCCGAGGGAGGGTAGGGGTTTTCATTGACATTGAGTTGCACCGGAACGTCGAGCTGAGGTGCTCCGTAAGGCGTTTGTCCTCGCAGGTCACTGCGCAGCGGGAGACTGTCCAAGTGGGTACTTTTCCATTGTTCCTTCATGTGTTCCTCGTGCGGTCGTCAGAAAAAACGGGGCGGGCAACTGTTGTCGGCAGAACGAAAAAACGTTCGTCTGCCTATGTTGTTCTGGCTGTATCGCAGGATGTTAATTCAATTGCATTGGCGCAGTCGTTGCTTTTGACAATATTTGTCAGGTCGGTGTTCTTGATAAACAAGTCATTGGGGAGTGGTCATGTAATTGTCATAAAACGATGTTAACAATGATTGTTTTTTGTTCTTTTAGTGTGGGGCTCTGACTTCACTATTCATTTCAAGACAGGATGGACGAACATATGTCGGCGGTTATGGATGAGCGTTATTCGCGCAAAGTGGCATTGCGACACGAGCGACTCTACGGGCATGGGTATCAGGGCCCGGGCAGCGAGGCGGTTTTCGACCGACTGGCCGCCAGGCTCGACCTGAGGCAGGGGTTGAGCGTGCTGGACGTCGGGAGCGGGCTGGGCGGAGACTGCCTTCGACTGGCTGAAAAATTCGGTGTCGCGGTGGTCGGCCTGGACGCGGCACCGGACATGACCGGGATATGCCTTGAGCGTTACCGAAACTCGCCGATCAAAGGCGTAACGTTTACGACCGGCGATGTACGGACGACAGCGCTGCTGGAACCCGCCTCGTTCGACGTGGTGTGGACCCGGGACTGCGGCGCGTTCTGGAGCGAGCAAGAAAAGGCGGATATCTGGGGGCGTTTACATCAGGCACTGCGGCCGGACGGGCAAGTTCTCATAACGGACTATTGCAAAGGGCCTGCTGAGTCGACGGCGTTCGACAACATTATGGATGCCTGGGGCCAACATATGATGTTGCCGTCGCGCTATATCGAAATCCTGACCGCCGCCGGTTTCACCGATATCGTCTTGAGTGATCGAACCGAGGATCTATTGAACAGTATGCTGGAGGGAAGGGAACTGTTGCTGACGCAAAAGGAACTGTTCATGCAGGACTTGTCCTCGGCTGAATACGACAATTTGCTGGATCGCTGGAACAAGAAAATCGGTTTCGCCCGCGATGGACTGCTGGTGTGGACAGTGCTTGCCGCACGCCGTCCCTGAATCACACGGCATCGATCGAACACGGCAAAGGATTGTGAGGTGCCTCGGAATGCCTTTGCCCTTGCGACGTTTTTCAGCGCCGGCAGCGTTGCCGGAAATGCCGCCAGGGTTGGCGGGAAGGAGAGAATGCCATGTCTGATCGCTTTGACGTTGCGGTCGTCGGACTAGGGGTAATGGGGGCGATGGCGACATGGCAGGCTGCGGAGCAAGGGGCGAAGGTCATAGCGTTCGAACAGTTCGACCCCGGGCACCCCAATGGCGCATCGCACGGCGGGTCGAGGATCTTCCGGACACTGGGGGCGGAGGGCAAGCATTATGTCCCGCTTGCCAAAACGTCCCTCGCTCTTTATCAGGCGCTGGGTCAAAAGAGCGGTCAGTCGCTCCTGACCCTGTGCGGCGGCCTTACCGTCGCACCCGGTGAAAGCCGCCTCATCGCAGACGCCATGGCAAATGCCGCTGCCCACGGCATCCGGTTCGAGTGCCTGACCCGACAGGCCATGGGCCTGCGCTTTCCTCAGTTTTCACTCGCAAGCGGCGATCTGGGCCTGTATGAGCCTAGCGCCGGGGTGATCCGTCCTGAGGCGTCGGTGCTGGCGGCCATCGCCGTCGCTGTTCGGCAGGGTGCGCGGATCGAAAGGCGCTCCCGGTGCCTGGACATACAGGCCGACCGGGCGGGGAAGCCCCTGAAGCTGATCACCGACACCGGGACGTTCAATGCATCGAAAGTCATACTGGCGACGGGGGGCTGGTTCAACCATTTTGCCCGTAAGCTGGACTGCCCCATCCGCCTGCAGCGCTCGACGCTGTCATGGTTCAAGTCCCTCGAAGATCCGTCAGGCTACGGGCCGTCGTCCTTTCCCGTGTTCACCTACAAGAGCGGGGCGCTGGATGGCTGGGGGATCCCCGACATCGACGGCATGGGCGTGAAAGTCGGCGTAAGCAGCGCTTCCATCGAGAAAAAACTATGGCTCGACCGTCCGGAAGACAACAAGGGCAGGCAACCGGACGACAAGGAACTGCAACCGGTCAGCGATTTTGTCGCAGCGGCGTTGCCGGGGCTCTCGGCCCGCCCGGCCTTCGCTCGGCCTTGCATGAGCGCACAGGCGCCTGACGGGGACTTTATCCTCGGGCAGTCCGATCGGTTGCCTGGTTTCGTATTGTGCGGCGGCTTTGCCGGCCATGGCTTCAAGCATGCGCCGGCAGTAGGATTGGCCGCCGCCCAGCTGGCGCTGGAGGGGGCGACGACGGTTCCGATCCAGGCGTTCAGCCCGGATCGTTTCTGAGCGAACGCTCCAGTGCATGAGCGCGCCAATGACGGCGTTGCCCGATACGGTCACAAAGGACAGGGGTACAGAATGGACTCAAGCACAATCAATGCACCGGACAGACTGGATGTCGTTGGGCGAAGCGTTTCGGTCGCGGTCATCGGCAAACCGACACGCCCGACGGCCTATGTCGATTCGCGTTTTTTCCATGGCGTTCGCCATGCCGGCGAAGACACGCTTTTCTGGGAAGGAAAACCGATGTTTCCGCTGCTTCAGATCAGGGTCGATGAACTGCCTTTTGTCCCCGTGCAATTGAGGCACATCGCAGTCCTGGTGTTGTACATGAACCTTCAGAGCTACCCATTCGGACAGCCTCATGGCCAGGGCTGGGCCATCCGCGAATACGCTTGCGCCGAGGGGTTGTCGGCGGTTCACAACGTTCTGTCCCCCGATCATTCCTACCCGATCCATTGGCGCAAGGCGCACGAGGGGGCCGATGCATTTCAAAGCCAGACAGCGGGGCGTCCCTGCGACGGGGCGGCCGGCCATTGCACCGGAACCAAGGTGGGTGGCTATCCTTCTGAAATCCTGCGCACCTCCAGGCTCGACGAGTTCGTGTTTCAGATCGCTTCGGAATCGTTGATCAACTGGAAATGGGCAGAGAACGGTGTCGGCTTGTTCTTTCGCTCGGCCCAGGGCGAGTGGCGCTGGTCCTGTGAGTTCTGAACAGCGATTCGTCTCGATGTGCCGGCACGGTCAGCCCATGCTGCGGTCAGGGCCGGTCAGTATCCGGGTGAGCCCTTCGCGATAGGTCGTGACCTCGAACTCCGGAAAACGCCGCTTGAACTTCGAGGAGTCGAACAGGTTGTCGTGCTCGTACCGCGGCAGCAGTTCGCGCAGTTCGCGCACTGGTTTGACGAACAGGCCGGCGGCCGTCAGCGTCCATTTGCCGAGCACCTTGTAGGTCGGTTCCCTGCCGACGATGCCGGATGCCAGGGCCACGAATTGCTTGTAGGTGAGGCGGTCGTCGTCGCAGGGCAGGTGCCAGGTCTGGCCGTAGGTGTCCGGTGCGTTCCCCAGCGCGGCCAGGGCGCGGCTGGCGTCCGGGGTCCAGATCAGCGTGCGCTTCGTATCGTCCCGCACGGGCACGCGGGGCGTCTTGCCGGCCTTGAGGTTGTCGAGGATCAGCGCGTTGGTGAAGCTCTGGGTCTTGCCTGGCCCATAGAACTCCGGAGCGCGGCCGATGACGACCGGGATCTCGCTTCGCTGCATTTCCCGCAGGACCATGGACGCCATCTGTGCGCGCACCCGGCCTTTGCGGCCGAACGGCTCGAACGGAGCGTCCTCGGTCAGCACGCGCGCATCCTGCGGGTACATGTAGGTGTTATCGAAGTACACGAACTTCGCCCCGGCCGCGCGGGTCGCGTCGAGTGCGTTTTGCAGCATCACGGGGAATTGGGTTTCCCACACCTGGGTGTCCGGCGGCAGCCCGGCGGTGAAGTAGACGATGCTGCTGTCTTTCACTGCCTTGGTCGCTTGTTCGGCATCCAAAAGGTCGGCCGGCGCCAAGGTGTCGGTGTCATTGACCTTGAGGGGCTTGCGGCTGACGAGCCGGATGTCTTGCGTATGGTTTCGGTGCAGTTCGCGAACCAGCTCCATGGCGATCTGGCCGGTTGCTCCCAGGACGGTTTGCATGGTGTTTCCTATGAGGATTGAGGATGTCGAGTCGGGGTGGTGTGCACCCTAAGATTAAAGCTGCCTTTAAGGTCAAGCGCATTCTTTGGGCGGCGGCGGGCAAACCAGGAGCCCGACGGGCGGATTTTTCGCCGGCCGCCTAAAGTTCGGACGGGCCCGGCAGAAAACTCGTAGGCCTCGCCGGGCGCTCCGTCCAGTGATCGACCCCTTCGGTTTGCAGACTCCCACCGCCATGAATGCCTTGTTGCTGTCACCCCACCTGATCGGTACCAACATCCTGATTGCCAGCGCCATCATTTGCCTGGCCCTGTGGTACTACTCGCGGCCCCATCCGGGGCCCGGCCTTTGGACGTGCGGCGTCCTGCTGGTGACGGTGGGCCAGTACCTGGCGCAGGGCACCGCCTATACGGCCTCGCTGCCCTACAACGTCTTGTGCCACAGCTTGCTGACCGCGGGAGAAACGGTGCTGGTCATCGGCGTGTTCCGCTTCCTCGGCCGCCCCACGCCCTGGTGGCTGATACCGGTGACTTTCCTGGCGGCGGCGCCCTGGTGGCTTTGGCACTGGCTTTTGCAGCCGTTGGAGACCGGTGACGTGGTGGCCCTGTACGCGTTCCTCAGCGCCTTCATCCGGGGAATGGCTTGTTATGCGCTGCTGCGGCTGCCGGGCGACCGTCGGCTGCACAGCGCGCGGATCTTCGCCGCGCTGATGTTTGGCTTGCTGGCCTTGAGCGCCGCCGGCAGCGGGGTGCTCGGTCTGTTCGAGGGGTTGTCGCAAAGCCAGGGGCGCCAAGACGTCGAGCCGGCCGCCGAAATGCTTGCCTACAACGTGGGTTATCCGTTGTGGATCCTGTGCCTGTTCGGCCTGACGCTGCTCAGCCTGCGCCGCTTCCTTTTGGCGTCCCAGAGCAGTGCGGTGCGTTTCGAGCGCCTGATGAACATCACGAGCGCCGCCGTGGTGATCGTGCGCGACGGCCGGATTGTCGATGCCAACCCGGTGCTCAAGCACCTGTTCGGCTGTCCGCGGGAATTTTTGTACGAGCGTCCGCTGGTAGACCTGTTCGAAACCGACGAAGACTTGCAGAAACAGCTGGGCCGCTGCGACGGTGTGCCGATGGACCGGGTGGCGGTGCGCTGCGACGGCAATCGGTTCGCTGCGGAGCTGACGGTCGCGGCGCTGGACGATGGCACCCAGGTGGCGGAGATCCGCGACGTCAGCGGCCGCAAATCCCTGGAACAGGAACTGCGCCGGACCGCCGCGCGGGACGCCTTGACCGGCGTCCTCAACCGCCGGGCCTTCATCGAGCAAGCTCAGCTTGAACTGGCCAAAACCCGCCAACAAGGCCGTCCGGCGTGCCTGGCGATGTTCGACATCGATCACTTCAAGCGCGTCAACGACACCCATGGCCACCTGGTGGGCGACCAAGCGCTCAAGGCCTTCAGCGCCGTGTGCGAAAGCCATGTCCGGCGCACAGACCTGTTTGCCCGCTATGGCGGCGAGGAGTTCGTGCTGTTGCTGCCGCAGACCGACCGTGAACAGGCCTTGGCCTTGCTGGAACGCCTGCGCGAGACCTGGAGCCAGCACCGGTTGCCGGTGCCCGGCGGCGAGCTGGCGTCGACCGTCAGCATCGGCATGGTGCAGCTCGACGGCGACGCTTCGCTTGAGCATTGGGTCAGCCTGGCCGACCAGGCCCTGTACCGGGCCAAGCATGAGGGGCGCAACCGCACGCGGGTGCATGCGGCCGAGTGAGCCCTCAATGCCTCATCACTGAACGGAGCGCAGCCGTCGCCACAACGTGGTCCGGCTGATGCCGAGCCGGCGCGCCGCTTCATCGAGGTTGCCCTGACAACTGTCCAGCGTTTCCTGCACGTGCCGCAGTTGCGCGGCCTTGCCGATCATCTGCAAGTCCGATTCCCGTGAAGACGTTTTCGGGGCCGGGGTCAGGGCTGGGCCTTCGCACAGTTCGGGCAGCACGCGGGCCAGGTATTGCTCGTCCAGGCCGTGGTCGTGCAGCAGTTCGCGGGCGGAGAGCATCGCCCGTTCGATCACGTTCTCCAGTTCCCGGACATTGCCCGGCCAGGCATAACGGCTCAGGTGCGGGAGCAGGGCGGCCGGGATGTCGGCGGCCCCCAGGGGCTGGCCCTGAACCAGCAGGCGCTGGCTGATGCCCCGGCAGATGAGGGCGATGTCCTCTGGCCGTTCGCGTAGCGGGGTGGTCTGCAGGCGCAGGATGTTGAGGCGGTAGTAGAGATCGCTGCGAAAGTCGCCTTCGTCCATGGCGGTGCGCAGGTTCTGGTGGGTGGCGGCGATGATCCGCACGTCGATGGAGATCGGCTCGGTGCCGCCCAGGCGCAGCACCTCGCGCTCTTGCAGCACGCGCAGAAGGCGGGTCTGCAACGACACCGGCATGTCGCCGATCTCGTCGAGAAACAGCGTGCCGCGGTGCGCCGCTTCGAACAGGCCGGGCTTGCCGCCCTTGCGCGAACCGCTGAAGGCGCCTTCCTCGTAGCCGAACAGTTCGCTTTCCAGCAGCGACTCCGGGAACGCCGCGCAGTTGATGCCGACAAACGGGCCCTGCCGGCGGGGGCTCTCGTTGTGGATGCCTTGGGCCAGCAGTTCCTTGCCGGTGCCGCTTTCGCCGGTGATCAGGATCGTCGAATGGCTGGCCGCGAACCGTTTGGCCAACTGCAGCATGTCGCGGTTCGCCTGGCTGTTGCCGGCCAGTTGTTCAAGCCGGTAGCGGGCCGTGAACGCGCCCGGACGGCGGGTGGAACGGATGCGTTGGTCGGCGCGCTGCACGGCGGTGATGTCCTGGCAGGTCAGGACCAGGCCGGTGCGCTCGCCGTTCTCAAGGATGGGCAGCAGGTTGCTGACCACCGCATGGGAGCCGAGCCGGATCACCCGGTTTTCCTCACCGCTGCCGTCCTCCAATGCCTGCGGCAGGTCCAGTTCGGGGCACAGCTGCTGCAAGGGGCGGCCCAGCGCTTCGCCGGCCGGCAGATCGAGCAAGTGGGCAAGGGCCGGGTTGAGCGATTGCACCACGCCTTGGTTGTCGACCGCCGCCACGCCGGTGGGGATGTGCTGCAGCACGGCGTTCAAGTGGCGACGCTTGGCGATCTCGATGCGTTGGCTGTCGAGGATGCCCAACGCCTCTTCCAGTGCCTTGCGCACGGTGTCCTCGCTCAGCGACAGCACGCCGTGCAGGCCGGCCTGCAGCGCCAGTTCCACCACCGTCGACGAACCGATGATGCTGCGGCAGCCCAGCCGGGCGGCGTGTTCGACCGCTTGGCGGGCTTCTTCCAGCGAGGTGTAGGCGGCCTGGTGCACCTGCACGGTGAACAGCGCGTTCATGGCTTGCAGGTCGTGGTTGATGCTGTTGTAGCTGAGCAGGGCCACTTGCGGGGAGTGCTCGCGGGCCCGCCCCAGCGCCCGCAGCAGGTCATCGCCGCCGACGTGCATCGTCAGCACCGGCCGCGCCAGGTGCTTGCGCAGGTAGGCGGCCGTGGCGCCGGCGCAGACGAACACATCGGCTTCGCCGCGCTGTTCCAGCTCGCGGGCGGTCTGCAGCGCTTCGGACACCGAGGTGTCGAGCACTTCAATGTGCGTGTCGGGGTAATCCCCGGTGAGCCCGGCCACCACTTGGGCGAGGCGGCTGCGTTGCCGGGGGCGTTGCAGGTGGCTGATCAGCACGACGACCTTGGAGGCGGGGGAGTGCATGGCGAGACCTGTTCAGGAGTGAAATGTCCCAATACTGAACCAAATCATTGCAGGTGTGAAACGCCGGTTGCGTTCATACCTACCCGCGAAAGATCTCAGACGCCCGAACCGCGTGGCCTCTAGCCCGTCGCCGCAAAGTTGGCCCAAGCATTGCTCTAGCTGACCCAACAACTTCAAAAAGTGCAGGCGGGGCCCTTGGATCCATGAGCAGTTCCCTAACTAAGCATCAGGCTGATGATTCGTTCTCGACCAAGACCAGCGACGGGAATCTGGTCGACTTCATCCGCCAGCAAGCCGAAGCGACCCGGGTGGTCATTGAGGCCCGCAAACGCCTGAGCGGCGGCGCCATCCAGGAAAACTGGCTGCTTGAACTGCAGATCGAAGGCGGCCCGTGGGCCGGCGCGCGGCGCTGGGTGTTGCGCAGCGACGCGCTCTCGGCGCTGCCGGCCAGCCTTGGCCGCGAGCAGGAGTTCGCCGTGCTGCAAGCGGTGCACCAGGCCGGGGTGAAAGTGCCGCGGCCGCTCTGGCTGTGCCGTGACACGAGCGTCCATGGGCGGGTGTTCTTCCTGATGGAACATGTGCCGGGCATTGCGGCCGGACGCCTGCTCAGCGCCGACGCGGGCCCCCAAGGCCGGACGCGCCTTGCCGCTCAACTCGGTGCCAACCTGGCGCGTCTGCATCAGCTTCGCCCGCCGTGCGCCGCGCTGGCGTTCCTGCCCGTACCGGAGGTGTCGCCGGCCCTGAGCACCGTCAGCGCCTACCGCCGTTACCTCGACACCCTCGACGAGGCCTATCCGGTCCTGGAGTGGGGCCTGCGTTGGTGCGAGCTCAACGCACCGCGCAGCACGCACCTTTGCCTGCTGCACCGCGACTACCGCACCGGCAACTACCTGGCCAGCGAACAAGGGCTGGAGGCGGTGCTGGATTGGGAGTTCACCGGCTGGGGCGACCCTTGCGAGGACCTGGGCTGGTTCACCGCCCGTTGCTGGCGCTTCACCCGGCCGGACCTGGAGGCGGGCGGCATCGGCCGGCTTGAGGATTTCCTGGCCGGCTACCACTCGGTTTCGCCGCTGCGCATCGAACCCGGCCAACTGCATTACTGGCAGGTCATGGCGACGTTGCGCTGGGCCGTGATCGCCCTGCAGCAAGGCCAACGCCACCTGTCCGGCGAAGAGCCTTCCCTTGAGCTGGCACTGACCGCGCGCCTACTGCCGGAGCTCGAACTCGACATCCTGAACCTGACCTGCGGAGACGCGCCATGACCCAGCCGAACGCCCATGAACTGCTGGAGATCGCCCGTCAGACCCTGCTGGAACAGCTGCTGCCTGCGCTGCCCGGGGAACTGCGCTACCCGCTGCTGATGATCGCCAATGCCATGGCCATCGCCGCCCGCGAAAACCGTCTGCAAGCCGATGCCCGCTGCCAGGAACTGGCGTTGCTCAGCGTCCTGACCGGTGACGGCGGGGCGCCGCTGCGCGAGGCCCGCCGGCAACTGGCCCGGGACATCCGCCAGGGCCATCACGATGCCGCGCACAGCCAGCGCTCGCTGACCGAGGCCTTGCGCCAGATGACGCTCACCCGGCTGGCGATCAGCAATCCCAAAGCCGTGCCGTGAGCGCCGCGCCGCCCTCCATTTCCCGAACTGCCAAGAGAAAAAGAAGGATAACCATGAACTTCACCCTCCCGGACGAGCTGCTTGAACTGCAGCGTAAAACCCGCGAATTCATCGCCGAGCAGGTCATCCCGTTCGAGAACGACCCGCGCCAGAGCGCCCATGGCCCCAGCGACGCCCTGCGCGTGGACTTGCAGGCCCGCGCCCGGGCCGCCGGCCTGCTGACGCCCCACGCCAGCCTTGAGATGGGCGGTCTGGGCCTGAGCCATGTGGCCAAGGCAATCGTGTTCGAGGAGGCGGGGTATTCGCCGCTGGGCCCGGTGGCGATGAACATCCATGCCCCGGACGAAGGCAACATCCACCTGATGGACGTGGTGGCCACCGACGCGCAGAAGGACCGCTGGCTGCGGCCTCTGGTGCAGGGGCACGTGCGTTCCTGTTTCGCCATGACCGAACCGGCGCCGGGCTCGGGCTCCGACCCTTCGATGCTGCGCACCACCGCCGTCCGCGACGGCGACGATTACCTGATCAATGGCCGCAAATGGCTGATCACCGGGGCCGAGGGCGCCGGCTTCGCCATCATCATGGCGCGCATGGAGGACGGCACCGCGACCATGTTCCTCACCGACATGCAGCGCGAAGGGATCGTCCATGAACGTCAGTTGGACTCGCTGGACAGCTGCTTCACCGGCGGCCACGGGCAGTTGCGCTTCGACAACCTGCGCGTGCCGGCGAGCGACGTGCTGGGGGAGATCGGCAAAGGCTTCCGTTACGCCCAGGTGCGCCTGGCGCCGGCACGCCTGACCCACTGCATGCGCTGGCTGGGGGCGGCGCGACGCGCCCATGACATCGCCTGCGACTACGCACGCACCCGGGAAACCTTCGGCAAGCCGCTGGGCGAACACCAGGGCGTCGGCTTCATGCTGGCCGACAACCTGATGGACCTGCACGTGGTGCGCCTGGCGATCTGGCACTGCGCCTGGGTGCTGGACGAGGGCGGGCGCGGCAACGTCGATTCGAGCATGACCAAAGTGATCAGCGCCGAAGCGCTGTGGCGGGTGGTGGACCGTTGCGTGCAGGTCCTGGGCGGGCGCGGGGTCACCGGGGAGACCGTGGTGGAACGGATCTTCCGCGACATCCGCCCATTCCGCATCTACGACGGCCCGAGCGAAGTGCACCGCATGAGCCTGGCGAAGAAGCTGCTCGACCAACGTCTGGGGGATCGGTGATGCAACCCTCTATTGCCCGACTGTTCGACCTTGAGGGGCGCCGCGCCTTGGTCACCGGCGCCTCCAGCGGCCTCGGCCGCCATTTCGCGATGACGTTGGCCGCCGCCGGCGCCGAAGTGATCGTGACGGCCAGGCGCCTGGAGCCGTTGCAGACGCTGGTGGCGGCGATCGAGGCGGCCGGCGGCCGTGCCCGGGCCTTCGCCCTCGACGTGACCTGCCGCGATGACGTCTGCCGGGTGCTCGATGCCGCCGGATCGCTGGATGTGCTGGTCAATAACGCCGGAGTCAGCGACAGCCAGCCTTTGCTGGACTGCGACGACCAGGCCTGGGACCGCGTGCTGGACACCAACCTCAAAGGCGCCTGGACGGTGGCCCAGGAAAGCGCCCGGCGGATGATCGCCGCCGGGCACGGCGGCAGCCTGATCAATGTCACTTCGATTCTCGCCAGTCGGGTGGCGGGGGCCATTGCGCCGTACGTGGCGGCCAAGGCCGGCCTGGCCCACCTGACCCGCGCCATGGCCCTGGAACTGGCGCGCCACGGGATCCGCGTGAACGCCTTGGCGCCGGGGTACGTGATGACCGATCTGAACGAGGACTTCCTCACCGGCGAGGCCGGCGAAAAGCTGCGTCTGCGCATTCCCGGCCGCCGCTTCAGTCAGCCGCAGGACCTGGACGGTGCGTTGCTGCTGCTCGCCAGCGATGCCGGCCGGGCCATGAGCGGCGCCGAGATCGTGGTCGACGCCGGGCACCTGTGCAGCAGCCTGTGAGGCGCCCTAACGCAAGAACAACAAGAACCCGCAACGGACAGGAGGTGTGTATGAATGTGCGATGCCTGGGCGATGTCTTGATGGAGGGGCGGTCATGATGACCTCGACCTTCGAGCACGGACTGGCCCCCAACGAAGCCAACCATGTGCCGCTGTCGCCGCTGTCGTTCCTCAAGCGCGCCGCGCAGGTGTACCCGGAACGCGATGCGGTGGTCTACGGCGAGCGGCGCTACAGCTACCGCCAGTTGCACCAGCGCAGCCGCGCCTTGGCCAGCGCCCTGGAGCACGTCGGGGTGCGGCCGGGTGAGCGTGTGGCCATTCTGGCGCCGAACGTCCCGGAAATGCTGGAGGCCCACTACGGCGTGCCCGGTGCCGGGGCCGTGCTGGTCTGCATCAACATCCGCCTGGAGGCACGCAGCATCGCTTTCATCCTGCGCCACTGCGCCGCGAAGGTGCTGATCTGCGACCGCGAGTTCGGCCCGGTGGTCCGCCAAGCCTTGGCCCTGCTCGATTCGCCGCCGCTGCTGGTGGGGATCGACGACAGCCAGGCTGAGGGGCCGGCTCACGATCTGGACTGCAGCCTGGACTACGAAAGCTTCCTGGCCCAAGGCGACCCCGGCCGACCGCTGACCGCGCCGCAGAACGAATGGCAGTCCATCGCCATCAACTACACCTCGGGCACCACCGGCGACCCCAAGGGCGTGGTGCTGCATCACCGGGGCGCCTACCTCAATGCCTGCGCCGGGGCGCTGATCTTTCAGCTCGGCCCGCGCAGCGTCTACCTGTGGACCTTGCCGATGTTCCACTGCAACGGCTGGAGCCACACCTGGGCGGTGACCCTGTCCGGTGGCACCCATGTGTGCCTGCGCAAGGTGCAGGCCGATGCCATCCACGCTGCCATCGCCGAGCACGGGGTGACCCACTTGAGCGCCGCCCCGGTGGTGATGTCGATGCTGATCCACGCCGAGCACGGCAACTCGGCAACGCCGTCGACGAGCGTGTCGGTGATCACCGGCGGGGCGGCGCCGCCCAGTGCGGTGATCGCCGCGATGGAGGCGCGCGGCTTCAACATCACCCACGCCTACGGCATGACCGAAAGCTACGGCCCCAGCACCTTGTGCCTGTGGCAGCCGGGCATCGACGAGCTGCCGCTGGAGGCCCGGGCCCGGTTCATGAGCCGCCAGGGCGTCGCCCACCCGATGCTCGAAGAGGCCACGGTGCTGGACATGGACACCGGCCGGCCGGTGCCTGCCGATGGCGCGACCCTGGGCGAGCTGGTGGTGCGCGGCAACACCGTGATGAAAGGCTACCTGGACAACCCGCAGGCCACCCGCGATGCCCTGGCCGACGGCTGGCTGCACACCGGCGACCTGGCCGTGCTGCACCCGGACGGTTATGTGGAGATCAAGGACCGGGCCAAGGACATCATCATTTCCGGCGGCGAGAACATCAGCTCGCTGGAGATCGAAGAAGTGCTCTACCAGCACCCGTCCGTGATCGAGGCCGCCGTGGTGGCGCGCCCCGATGCGCGCTGGGGCGAAACCCCGCACGCCTTCGTCACCCTGCGCGAGGACGCCTTGGCCGACATCAGCGGCGACGACCTGATCCGCTGGTGCCGCGAGCGCCTGGCGCACTTCAAGGCGCCGCGGCATGTGTCGTTGATGCCGCTGCCGAAGACGGCCACCGGCAAGATCCAGAAATTCGTGCTGCGCGAGTGGGCACGGCAACAGGAGACCGCCGATACCGGATCCTGACGGCTGCACATTGAACAACAACAAGATCAACACAGGACGTGACCCCGGCGTTGCACACGCCGGGATTCGGGCAGGACGTACAGCCCGGAAGATGTAACTGCCGAGAACCCGAACAACGACAAAAACTGAGCCTGACCGGCAAGAGGTACGTATGAAATTCCAATTCCTACTCCCCACCAAAGTCGTCATGGAACCTGGCCTGCGCGAGCGCACGGGCGAGCATCTGCGTGAGCTGGGCCTTGCGCGCGTCCTCATCGTGACGGACGCCGGGGTCAAGGCCGCCGGGCTGTTGACCGGCATCTACGCCAGCCTGGACGCGTCGGGCATTGCGTTCGAGGAGATCTCGGACGTCAAGGCCAACCCCCGCAGCGATGACATCAACCGCACGGCGCAGGCACTCCGGGGCCGAGGCATCGACGGCCTGCTGGCCATCGGCGGCGGCAGCGCGATGGACGCCGCCAAGGCCTTGAGCGTGCTGCTCACCCACGACGGCCGGATCGAAGATTACGAAGGTTCCTTCAAGCTCACCCACGGGGTGCTGCCGATCGTGGCGATCCCCACCACGGCGGGCACCGGCAGCGAGGTGACGTGCTTCTCGGTGATCACCGACACCGCGCGCCACTTCAAGATGAACCTGTTGGACTACCGGATCGGCCCGGTGCTGGCGCTGCTCGACTCGAACATCACCGCGACGCTGCCGTCGGCCATCGCCGCCGCGACCGGCATGGACGCCCTGACGCACGCCATCGAGGCCTACACCTGCCGCGTGTCGAACCCGATCAGCGACGGCCTCGCGCTGCATGCCATCCGCCTGATCAGCCAACACTTGAAGGCCGCCGTGCAGGAGCCGGACAACCTGGAGGCCCGCGAGCAGATGCTCGTGGCCAGCCTGATCGCCGGCATGGCCTTCGGCAACGCCGACGTCGGCAGCGTGCACTGCATTTCCGAGGCCATCGGCGGCATGTACGACACGCCGCACGGCGTGGGCAACGCGATCTTCCTGCCGTTTGTGTTCGGCCACAACATCGATGCGGACCTTCTGCGCCATGCCCAGGTCGCCTACGCGCTGGGCATCGACCCGAGCCTGGCGCCGGCCAGCGCCGCCCAAGCGGCGGTCGAGTACCTGTTCCAGATGAGCAAGGCCCTGGGCATCCCCCGTTTCGCCGACGTGAAAGGGGTACGTGAAGAGGACTTCCTGACCATCGCCGACAAGTCGAAGAAGAACTTCTCCGACCCCAGCAACGCCAAGGCCATGACCGTGGAGACTTATCACGCGATCATCGTCGCCGCTTACCGCTTCGCCGGTTGAGGGGGAGATCATGAGCCAGTCATCTTCCGATGCTTCGTTGAAGCGCGCCCTGGGCCCGTTTTCCGTGCTGCTGTTCGGTCTGGCGTTCCTGGCGCCGCTGATCGTGTTCGGCACCTACGGGGTGATCTCCCAGGCCAGCGAGAACACCACGGCCTTGTCCTACGCGATTGCCGCGCTGGGCGTCATCGTCACCGCGTTGAGCTACGGCCGCCTGGTCCGGGTGTTCCCGGCCGCCGGTTCGGCCTACACCTATACCCGCAAGATGCTGAACCCGAACCTTGGGTTCATGGTGGGCTGGGCGGCGCTGCTCGATTATTTCTTCATCCCGATGCTGATCTGGCTGCTGGGGGCCAGTTACCTCAGCATGGCCTTCCCGGATGTGCCGCAGTGGGTGTGGATCGTCGGCTTCATCGTCTCCAGCACGGTGCTCAACGTGCTGGGCATCCAGGTGGCCAACCGCTTCAACATCATGTTGATGGTTGTCCAGATGGCGATCATCGCGGTCTTCATCGGCCTCTGCTGGCACTACATCGTTGCGGCCAACGGCCCCGGCGGGCTGCTGTCGGCCAGTCCGTTCTTCAACCCGGACGTGCCGTTCGCCACGACCATGGCCGGTGCAGCCATCGCCGCCTATTCGTTCCTGGGCTTCGACGCGCTGTCCACATTGAGCGAGGAGACCAAGGATCCGAGCCGGACGATTCCGCGGGCGATCCTGCTGGTCGCGGTGATCGGCGGGGTGCTGTATGTGGGCTCGTCGTACTTCATGCACCTGACGCATCCCTCCATGGCGTTCGCCAACGTGGACGGCGCGGCGTTCGAGATCGCCCGGATGATCGGCGGCGATGTGTTCTTCGCTGCGGTGCTGGCGGGGATCATCATCGCGCACTTCGCGGCGGGGCTGTCGTTCCAGGCGAGCGTCGGCCGGCTGCTGTACGCCCTCGGCCGGGACAACCAGCTGCCGCGCAAGCTGTTCGGCAGCTTGCACCCTCGCTTCCGCACGCCGGTGTTCAACATCCTGCTGTCCGGGGCGTTCGGCACCGTGGGGTTTGCCCTGACGATCGCCACCGCAACGTCCCTGGTGAACTTCGGCGCCTTCGTCGCGTTCACCGCGGTCAACCTGTGCGCCTTGCGGCTCACCTTCGATGCCGGATACCGGGACGGCGCCGGACTGCTGCGGGGCGTGATCCTGCCGGTCATCGGCGTGATCACCGCCGGCTGGATGCTCATCAGCCTGGACAAGGATGCGCTGATCCTGGGGTGCGCCTGGCTGGGCATCGGCACCGTTTACCTGGCGTGCCGCACCGGTTTCTTCCGCAGCCCCGTGCCGGACGCCTTGGCTTAGGTTTCCCTCCATCCATCGACACAAGGGATTGTGAATCCCCCGGGCCTGTCAATTCCAGACAGGCCCGGATCCATTGCAAGAGGCTACGCATGAACAACATAGAGACCTTCGAAAAGCTTGAATCCAACGTGCGGATGTATTGCCGCGACCTGCCCGTGGTGTTCGATACCGCCCTGGGCAGCAAGATCCGCGGCGAAGACGGCCGCGACTACCTGGACTTCTTCGCCGGGGCCGGCGCCCTCAACTACGGCCACAACGACCCGCGCATGCGGGACGCCTTGATCGAGTACCTGTCGGCCAACGGCATCACCCATGCCCTGGATCTGCACACCGGCATGAAGCGCCGCTTCCTGGAGTCGATCAAGCGCGACCTGTTCGATCCGCGCAGCTGGGACTACAAGGTGCAGTTCACAGGCCCCACCGGCGCGGACGCCGTCGAGGCCGCGCTGAAGCTGGCGCGCAAGGCCACCGGGCGCAGCAAGGTCGTCTCGTTCTATGGCGCCTACCACGGCATGACGGCCGGGGCCCTGGCCGTCACCGGCAACCGTACCCGGCGCGGTGCCGCGTTGTCCTCTGAGGTGATTTTCGTGCCCTACGAGGACAGCCCGTACGGCGAGTTCGACAGCATCGGCTTTCTCGAACGCCTGGCCGACGACCAGGCTAGCGGAACGGAACTGCCTGCGGCGGTCATCGTGGAGTCGGTGCAGATCCAGGCGGGCGTTTATGCGGCCTCGGACCTCTGGCTGCAACGGCTGCGCCAGTGGACCTCGGACCACGGCGTGCTCCTCATTTGTGACGAGGTTCAGGCCGGCTGCGGCCGCACCGGCGACTTCTTCGGCTTCGAGCGCTCAGGGATCCAGCCGGACCTGGTGACCTGCGCGAAATCCATCGGCGGCTTCGGCCTGCCGATGGCCATCGTGCTGATCCGCTCCGCCCTGGACGTGTGGCAGCCGGGCGACCACATCGGCACGTTCCGCGGCAATCAGTTGGCGTTCCTGACCGCGCAGATCGCCCTCGGCTACTGGCACGACGAGGCCTTCCTGAAACTGCTGGCCGAGAACATGGCGCTGATGGAGCGGGGCGTGGCCGACATCGCCGAAATCCCCGGCGTCGTCGGCGCGCGCTGCCGTGGGATGGTGGCCGGCATCGACTTCGGCCGCGGCAACGTCGCGCTGACCAAGGACGCCCAGCAACGCGCCCTGCGGGCAGGCCTGCTGGCCGACCGCTGCGGGCCGAACGGGGAAATCATCAAGCTGATGCCGCCGATCAACACGCCGACCGATCAGTTGGGTGAGGGCCTGAAGATCTTCGCCGAATCGGTCGCCGCCGCACTGAGCCAGTAAACCGGCCAGCCCCTTGCAGCGCGCCGAGGTTGGCGCTGCAAGGGGCCTTATCGCCCCCACTTCGCAGCAGGAAAATCCGCGAATGAACAGCGTGACTTCCCGTCGATCCACCGCGATTTCGATCTGCCGGCGATTCCGGTGCACCACCTGACCTGCCCCAACTATTACCGCCTCGCCAAACCGGGGGAGTCGCAAGAGGCGTTCTCGTTGCGCCTGGCAGAGGAACTGGAGCGGCACATCCTGGTGGAGGGGCCTGAGACCATCGCCGCGTTCATCGGCGAGCCCGTCATCGCCGCAGGCGGCGTGCTGCCGCCGCCCAAGGGCTATTGGGCGGCGATCCAGGCAGTGTGCAAACGCTACGACATCCTGCTGGTGATCGACGAAATCGTCACCGGCTTCGGCCGGCTCGGCACGATGTTCGGTTCCGAGCTGTACGGGATCCAGCCCGACATCCTGGTGCTGTCCAAGCAGCTCACCTCATCCTATCTGCCGCTGGCGGCGCTGCTGGTGTCCGATGCCCTCCATGACGTGCTGGTGAGCCAAAGCGAGCGGCTGGGGGCGTTCGTGCATGGCTTGACCGCCACCGGGCATCCTGTCGCCACGGCCGTGGCGCTGGAGAACATCCGCATCATCGAAGAGCGCGATCTGGTGGGCCATGTCCAGCGCTTGGCGCCTGTGTTCCAGGAGCGGCTGCAGGCCTTCGCCGATCACCCGCTGGTGGGCGATGTGCGGGGCGTCGGCCTGATGGGCGGGATCGAGCTGGTGGCGGACAAGGCGCGCAAGCAGCCGTTCAGCCAACCGGGGATCCTGGGCAGCTACGTCTTCAGGCAGGCCCACAAGCATGGGCTGATCGTTCGTGCCATCTACGACACCATCGCGTTCTGCCCGCCGCTGATCACCACGCAGGACGACGTGGACGCGATCTTCGAAGCGTTCGGCAAGACACTGCATGACGCGACGGAGTGGGCCCATTCCCAAGGCCTGAACTGACGGCAGGCGCTGCCCGGCGTTAATCGTCGGACAGCGCCTCCCAGACCTGGTGGGACGGCATGCTCAGTTCCAGCCAGACCTGGGTCAGCAGCAGCGCGACGAAGCAGGCCAGGCCGATGCCCAGGCTCAGGTCGGCGATGTCGACCAGCTTGACGATGGAGACCAGGATCCCGAACAGGTAGACCTCAAGCATGCCCCATTCGCGCAGGTGGTGATAACTGCGGTACAGCTGCAGGCCAGCCCGGCGCGCCACCTTGAACCGCACGCTCAACAGCACCAGCAACTGGCACAGCAGCTTGAGCAGGGGGATGGCCATGCTGCTCAGCAACACCACCACCGCGACCCCCTGCATGCCGCTTTCGAACAGCCCGAGCACGCCGCCCCAGACTGTTTCGCTGCGGGTCTGCCCGAGCAGGCTCAGGTGCATGATCGGCAGGAAGTTGGCCGGAATGTAGAGGAGCAGGGCGGTCAGCACCAGCGCGAGGGAACGCCTCTGCCAGTGGGGGCGATGCACGGCCAGCTCGTAGCCGCAGCGCGGGCAGCAGCATTTCTCGCCGGGCGCGAGCGGTTCGCGGCGCATGAGCAGGTCGCACTCATGGCAGGCGAGCAGCGCGTCGAGGGGAAGGTCCGGCAAGCGGCCGGTAGGTAAAGGGGACATCGGGTGCCGGGTCTCTGGAAAAAGAACAGCCAAGATAAAAATAAATCATATGAGACAATATTGACTCATTAGGGATTGAAAAGTAGCATTCGCGCCGTTTTCAATCAAGCCTCAGGTGAGTCATGGGCACAGTGCGCGCAATCGGGAGCGGAGGTTCACGGGCCCAGGAGGGGCATCCGGCGTCTGTCGGCAATGGTTCGGCGCAAGCCGCGCGAGGAGGGTAGCCATGCGTGCGATCGATGCCGGCATCCAGGTCTGCGGCGACTGTCATCAGCTCAATCCCATCGACGCTCCGCAGCCTGCGCATTGCAGCCGTTGCGAGGCGCTGCTGCATGTGCGCCGCCCCGACAGCATCCGGCGCACCTGGGCCTTGCTGATCACCGCGACGATTCTCTACATCCCGGCCAACCTGCTGCCGATCATGACGGTCAGCGTCCTGGGCAAGGGCGCGCCGGCCACCATCATGAGCGGCGTCATCAGCCTGCTGCAGTTGGGGATGATCCCCATCGCCCTGGTGGTGTTCGTGGCCAGCATCGTGGTGCCCACCTTCAAGCTGGCCGGGATCGCGCTGCTGCTCTATTCGGTGCAGCGGCACCAGCCGATGTCCGCCCGCCAGCGGATCGTCATGTACCGCTTCATCGAGTGGGTGGGCCGCTGGTCCATGCTCGACATCTTCGTCATCGCCATCCTGGTGGCGCTGGTGAACTTCGGCAACCTGGCGCGCATCGAGGCCAACCTCGGCGCCGCCGCCTTCGCCGGCGTGGTGGTGCTGACCATGCTCGCCGCCCTGACTTTCGACCCCCGGCTCATTTGGGACAACACCGACGTGGACAATGAACATGAGTGACCTCCCCACCCCGACGAAACGCCCCACCTCCAACTGGTCGGCGATCTGGATTCTGCCGCTGCTGGCCTTGGTCATCGGCGCCTGGCTGACCTGGCGCGCCTATGACGAGGCCGGCCCGGTCATCCAGGTGCGCTTCGAGAGCGGCGACGGCATCCAGGCCAAGAAGACCGAGGTGCTGTACAAGGGCATCGCGGTCGGCAAGGTGGTGGAACTGAATGTCAGCGACGACATCAAGGGCGTGCTCGCCACCATCGAAATGAACAAGGAAACCCAGCATTACCTGAACGAAGACACCCACTTCTGGCTGGTCAAGCCGCGGGTGTCGCTGGCGGGCGTCACGGGCCTGGAGACGCTGGTCTCCGGGGTCTACATCGCCGTCGATCCAGCCAAGGGCGACAAGGGCGATCAAGGCGTGCGCGCCTACACGGCCCTGAAGGAGCCGCCGCCCATGTCCGAAAAGGTCCCGGGCCTGCACATCACCCTCAAGGCCGATCGCCTCGGTTCCCTGGAGCAGGGCAGCCCGGTGTTCTACAAGCAGATCCTGGTGGGCCAGGTGAAGAATTTTCAGCTGGGGGCGGATCAGCGCACCATCGAGATCAAGGTGCACATCGAACCGGCCTATGCGGACCTGGTGCGCAAGCACACGCGTTTCTGGAACGCCAGCGGCCTGTCGATCTCCGGCGGCCTGTCGGGGTTCAAGGTACGCAGCGAATCGCTGCTGACCCTGGCCGCCGGCGGCATTGCCTTCGCCACGCCGGACAACCACCGCGACAGCCCGCCCACCGACAGCAGCAAGCCTTTTCGCCTGTACGAGGACTATGACGCGGCCCAGGTCGGCCTGCGGGTGTCGCTGAAGATGAAGGACCTGAGCGACATCCAGCCGGGGCAGACGCAGGTCATGTACAACGGCGTGCAGGTCGGCCTGGTCAAGAACGTCGACATGAACCAGGACTTCAGCGGCGCCACCGCCGAGCTGGCGATGGACCCTCGGGTCGAGGCCATGCTGCTGGAGGGCACCGAATTCTGGACCGTCAAGCCGAACATCTCGCTGGCCGGGATCACCGGCCTGGACGCGCTGGTGAAGGGCAACTACATCGCCGTGCGTTTCCCCAAGAGCGGCGCGCCGCGGCGCGAGTTCAGCGTCCTTTCCAAGGCACCGGCCATGGACATCAACGTGCCGGGCCTGCACCTGGTGCTGACCAGCGACAAGCGCGGCTCGGTGGAGGTCGGCGCGCCGGTGCTCTACCGGCAGATCCGTGTCGGCAGCGTGCAGAGCTACCAACTGTCCGGGGACAACCGGCAGGTGATGATCGGGGTGCATGTCGAGCCGGAGTTTGCGCGCCTGGTGAACAGCTCCACGCGGTTCTGGAACGCCAGCGGCGTGACCCTGAGCGGCGATTTGACGGGCCTGAAGGTCAAGAGCGAGTCGCTGCAGACCCTGATCAACGGCGGCATCGCCTTCGACACCCCGGATGCGAAAGCGCCGGCCTCGGGCAAGGACCGGCGGTTCTCCCTCTACGACAGCGAAGAGGCCGCACTGGCCCAGGGCGTGGAGATCCAGCTGAGCGTCGAGGACGGCGAAGGCCTGCGCGAAGGCACGCCCATCCGCTTCAAGGGGCTGACGATCGGCAAGGTCGAGAGCGTCGACCTTAAGGCCGACCTGTCCGGCGTACAGCTCAAGGCGCGCCTGTTGCCCAATGGCGAATCGTTCGCCCGCAGCGGCACGCGCTTCTGGGTGGTGCGCCCGGCGCTGGGCCTGCTGCGCACGGAACACCTCGGCACGCTGGTCAGCGGGCCTTACATCGAGGCCTTGGCCGGCAGTCGTCCGGGAGAGCGCCAGACGCGTTTCCAGGCCCTGGCCGAAGCACCGAACCTGCTGGGGCAGGGCAGCGGCCTGCGCCTGACCCTGAGCGCCGTGGACAAGGGTTCGATCAAGCTCGGCAGCCCGGTGACCTACCGCAAGATGCCGGTGGGCAAGGTGGTCGACATGAACCTGGGGCCGCAGGCGGACCGGGTGCTGATCAGCGTCCTGATCGAGCCGCGTTACGCGCCGCTGGTGCACACCGGCAGCCGCTTCTGGAACGCCAGCGGAATCGGCATCGAGGCCGGCCTGTTCAAAGGGGTGTCGGTGCGCACCGAATCCCTGGAGGCCATGGTCGCAGGCGGCATCGCCTTCGCCACGCCGGACAACGGGCAAATGGGCGAGCCGGCCCGGCCGGGCCAGACCTTCGCGCTGTTCGAGGCCGTCGATGAGCAATGGCTGGCGTGGGCGCCCAAGATCCCGCTCAAGGAAACCGCGCAGTGATCGCGCCGAATTTTTTTGGTTAACGCAACAGGAGTCAACTGATGTCCAGGCACCTCATTTTTGCCGCTTTATTCGCTGTCGGCTGCGCGTATGCCGCACCGGCCCAGGAACCCTTGCCTTCGGTGGACCAGGTGATGAGCGAAAACAAGGAGAAGATCAACAACCAGATCGAAACCCTGAACTACAAGCGCAAGCGCATGGTGGAGGCCAACATGGCGCTCGACGGCGCGCAGGCCGAAACCTTCTGGCCGATCTACACCCGCTACCGCAACGAAACGGATGGCCTGAACCGCGACACGTTCCAGCTGCTGCTTGAGTATGCGCGGGCCTACGGCTCCGGCGCGGTCACCGATGAGGATGCGGCGAAGATGATCAAGGTCTACAAGACCCTGCACGTCAAACGGCAGATGCTCCTGAACCGCTACATCGATGAGGTGGCCGAGAAGATGTCCCCGGTGACCGCCATGCGCTTCCTGCAGATCGAAGAGCAGCTGGATGCGGCGGACATGCTGGAAACCGGGCAACGCATCCCGTTGGTGGGCAAGGCCAAGATGTGACGGCCGCTGCATGAGGCCACGGGCCGGCGGTTCAGCCTGGCGCGTGGTCTGCTTTTCCTCGCGATACTTCCTCGAAACACCTCCTCAATGTCTCTCTCGATGCTCGCTCGCGGCGTGATGCCGCAGGCGGGCCGTTGTCTGCTGATCGGCTACAGTCCTCAAGACTCTTCATTGCTCCCCCTGAAACACGAAGTTTGACGCGAGCGCACAGAGGGGGAAGTTGCGGGGCTGCTTGTTTGTTGTGCAGATTGCACCAAATCAGTCGGATCGTGGTGCATTTTGTACCTTGTTGCATGGCGACAGCGCGACTTACCATGATCGCATGATCAAATCACATGATCAGGTCTCTATAACACAACAACAGGAGGCGACATGTCTTCTCACGCAGTTCTTCCCACCGAGCCGCTGGATGTCCTGATCATGGGCGCTGGCGTGTCCGGCATCGGCGCCGCGGCTTATCTGCGACGCAACCAGCCGGGCAAGGCCTTTGCGATTCTTGAGTCTCGTGAGCGAGCGGGGGGAACGTGGGATTTGTTTCGCTACCCTGGCATCCGTTCCGACTCGGACCTGTTCACCTTCGGTTTCGATTTCAAGCCCTGGACCAAAGACAAATCCCTGGCGGACGCCAAGGACATCCTCGAGTACCTGAGCGAGACGGTCGACGAGTACGGGCTGGAGCCCTACATCCAGTACCAGCAGAAGGTCGTGTCGGCCAACTGGCAGAGCGAAAAAGGCCTGTGGGCGGTTCAGGTCGAGGACGGTCACCTGGGCGTCACCCGTACGGTTGAGTGCCGCTGGCTGTTCGGCGCCGGCGGCTATTACCGCTACGACCAAGGCTTCAGCCCGCGCTTCGAGGGCGCGGAGCAGTTCAAGGGCCAGATCGTTCACCCGCAGCACTGGCCGGAAGACCTGGACTACACCGGCAAGCACGTGGTCGTGATCGGCAGCGGCGCCACGGCGGTGACGCTGATTCCGGCCATGGCGGACAAGGTGGCCAGCATCACCATGCTGCAGCGCACGCCGTCCTACATCATCAATCAGCCGGCCAAGGATGCCGTGGCCGCGTTCCTGCGCAAAGTGCTGCCGGCGCAGACCGCCTATTCGTTGACCCGCTGGAAGAACGCCAAAATCACATTGGGCTTCTGGGGTTTCTGCCAGCGTTTCCCGAAACTCGCCCGCAAGCTGCTCCTTTGGCTGACCCGTCAGGAACTGCCGAAAGACTATCCGGTGGACGTGCACTTCAACCCGCCGTACGACCCTTGGGACCAGCGGCTGTGTTCGGTGCCGGAAGGGGATCTGTTCAAGGCCATCAGCGCGGGCAAGGCGTCCGTGGAGACCGACCACATTCAGCGGTTCACCGAGTCGGGCGTGCTGCTCAAGTCCGGAAAGGAACTGAAGGCTGACATCATCGTCACGGCCACCGGGCTCAACGTGCAGCTCTTCGGCGGCATCACCCTGCACAAGGACGGCCAGCCGGTGACCCTGAGCCAGACCCTGGCCTACAAAGGCATGATGCTGTCCGGCGTTCCGAACTTCGCCTTCGCGGTGGGCTACACCAACTCGTCCTGGACGTTGAAGGTGTGCCTGTTGTGCGACCACTTCTGCCGTCTGCTGGGTTTCATGGACGAGCAGGGCCACACCGTCTGCGAGCCCCAGGCGCCTGAAGGGATCGAGACCCGTCCGCTGCTGGACTTCGGTGCCGGCTACGTGCAGCGCGCCCTGGACGGCATGCCGCGCCAAGGCCCGTGCGAGCCGTGGGTGATGTCGATGGACTACTTCCGCGACGTCAAACTGCTGCGTCGCGGGACGGTGGCCGAAGACTGCCTCAAGTTCACCTCGGCACCTGCTGTCCGCCGGCAGGAAACCGTCGGCCTGGAGCCTGTGAGTGAAGGTCGATGAGCAAAGACAACTTCTGTGAATTGGCGGGCAAAGGACGTCTCTGTTACCGCAGCTACGGGGCTGAAGCCGACCCTGCCGTGATCCTGGTGGTGGGCCTGGGGCTGCAACTGACCTACTGGCCCCAGGCGATCATCGCCGGCCTGGTCGGCCAGGGCCTGCGCGTCATCACCCTGGACAACCGTGATTCGGGCCGGTCCTTCTTCACCGATGCGACGCCGCCGACGGTCTTGCAGCAGTTTTTCCGCAAGGCCACTGACGGCTACGACCTGGGCCACATGGCGGATGACGTGATCGGGCTGATGGACAGCCTGCAACTGGAGGCGGCGCACGTGGTGGGGATGTCCATGGGCGGCATGATCGCCCAGACCCTGGCGGCGCGTTACCCGCAGCGGGTCATCACCCTGACCTCGATTTTTTCCACCACCGGATCGCTCCGCGTGGGGCAGCCGGCACTCAAGGCGCTGATGAAGCTGCTGCGTCGCCCGCCCAGGAACCAGACGGAAAGCGTACGGGACTATGTGGACATCATGCGCGTCATCGGCTCCACGCTGGAGTGGAGCGAAGACAGCTTGCGCAGTTATGCCGCGCAAGCCTGGGGTCGGGGAGGGGATGAGCTGAACAATGTGGGAACCGCCAGGCAGATCGGCGCCATCATCAACTCGGGTGACCGCACCCATGAACTGAAGCAAATAAGGTGCAGCACACTGGTCATTCACGGGGACAAGGATCTGATGGTCGCCACCAGCGGAGGGTTCGCCACCGCCGACGCCATCCCCGGATCGAAGTTGGTTCTTCTGCCGGGCATGGGGCATGACTTTCCCAACTCGCTGAACGACACGCTACTTTCGCTATTGGCAGGGCATATGCTGTAAGCAGCATTTGTCTCATTTAGGGGAGTGCAGTTTTCTCCCCTCTTTTTACATGTTCAGGTTTGAACTTTTTATTTCTGCTTCGCCTGCCTCATTTCAAATGACGCGTTCGAGTTGTCATTATTTTTGCGCACTCGTTTTATAACTTTCTCACCGACTTGAAGTTGCCTGCTCTCTATTGCGCCGGCGTTATGTTTATTTCTCGACAACGCTGTTGAGCGGGCAGGGGACAGACGCAATCGGAAACTTGAAAAGTTCTGAGCGTCAGGGTCCCGCGCCGGCTTCTTATGACGTTCTGGCTGCTTCGGGAGCCTTTTCGAAAGTCGCCACCAACAGCTTCAATGCCTGACAGGCCGCGTCGGTGTCCGTCTTCAGACGCTCCGCGTCGCTGTGGGCGGACCAAGCGACCAGCAGCCCGTCGAGCAGATTGATCAGCAAACGGCTGACGGTGACCAACGCGGTTTTGTCCAGCCCCGCGCCCACGACCTTTTCGATGGCCTGCTCTGTCGCCCGGCCGGCATCGGCATAGATCTGGGTCGCCATGGCCGGATTGTTGCGCAACGACCAGGTGAAAAGCTCGGACTGCGCAATGGCCAGATCAGGGTGGGTCATGAACCAGTCGACCGCCTGGCGCAGCATTTCCCCCACGGCTTCGGCGGCGGTGGCGCCCGTCGGAATCTGCTCCAAGGCCTGTTGCGGCGTGTTGATCAGCGACTCGTACACCGCATAGAACAGCTCATCCTTGGTGTGGAAAGTGTAGTGCAACGACGCCAGCGGAGACTCGGCCTCTGCGGCGATCCGGCGAGTCGTCGCGTTGGCGGCGCCGTACTTCGCGATCACCTTCACGGTGGCGTCGATGAAATCTTGTCTGCGCACTTCCGCGCCCATTCTGGCCATAGGCTCAGCCTCCTTTTCGGTGTTTCCGTCAGTAACCCGGTTCAGTGTCTGCGGGGATGGATGCTAACGCATGGCTGCGTCTCAATCCATGCGTGCTTGGGCAGGGATCAATGATTTCCTTTCCTGCCATGTGAGTGTTTCGTAAGTACCCGGCCTGAAGTGACACATCAAAGAGAACTCCGGAAAAAAGTGGGTAGGTTGGTATCGCTTATATCCAACTTACAGGGTTCAGGCATTCAACTTTCTCGGTTTTGCGCCTCCTCAAAGAATGGCATGTGTATTGCTTTAATCAAGCGACCTGATCAAATGATCATATCGAGCGATCAAAATTGTCCTTTATATAGCCAAGTCTGTGGAACGGCCTCTTTCTGACGTGAAATCCAATAGGCAGGAATTGATAAATGCAAACACTCCCACTCAAGACTTTAAGCAGCAGCGATTCTGTCGAGGCGGTGGTCGAAACCATTAAGCGTGACGGCGGCGTCATCATCTCCGATTTTGTTTCGCAGCAAACGCTGCAGGCCCTTAAAGAAGAACTCGACCGTTACCTGAACGCCACGCCTTGCGGTGTCGATCCCTACTTCGCGGGCACCCAGACCCGGCGTGTCGCGCGCATTTTCGAACGCAGCGACACCGCCATCGAGGTCGCGCTGAACCCGCTCTTCATCGAGACGGCCAGAAAAATCCTGCAGACCCCGACCCACGTATGGGTGGGCAGCGACCGCATCCCGATCGAACCCAACATCCAACTGAGCATGACCCAGGCGATCCAGATCGGATCGGGGCAAGGCTTGCAGCCTCTGCACCGCGACGATGCCACCTCGCTCTGGCGTCACCCGCAGTTCGGCCGCGAGGCCCGGTTGCAGATTATGGTGGCCATCACCGACTTCACCGAAGAGAACGGCGCAACGCGCGTCATCCCCGGCAGCCACACCTGGGACGACGAGCGCATGCCGACCCAGGAAGAAACCGTGGCGGCCGAGATGAAGGCCGGTTCCGCACTGTTGTGGATGGGCTCGGTGTACCACGGCGGCGGGGCCAACACCACGGCGCAGCCACGCACCGGCCTGACCATGGCCTACGACCTGGCCTTCTTGCGGCTGGAAGAAAACCATTTTCTGTCGATCCCGATCGAACGCGTCCGGCAACTGCCCAGCGAGCTGCAACGCCTGCTGGGCTGGAGCGCCAGCAGCACGCTGCTCGGCTGGGTGGAAATCGACGGGCAGATGCGGGACCCACAAGAACTGCTTGCCCTGGAGTCCTTCTCCGAGGTCGGGAAAGGCATCTAAGCCCCCACAGAAAGGCCCTGCCGGCAACACGGTCAGCCCGCTGACCGAACGGCGACGACACGCTCCCTTTGGGCGGCGCGTGCCGTCGTGCCCGATGGGATGGATGCACAGAGGAGCGAAACAGATGAATGCCTCAAACAACGCGATCGGCAACAGCGGTGCCGGACCGCTGAAATTTCGCAGCCTGGGCGGCTGGGTGGAGCGCCCGACCGACCTGCAACCGGAACTGATCGGCGACGAACAGGCCGATGTGATCGTGGTCGGCGGCGGTTTCGCCGGGATGTCGACAGCGCTCGAACTGAATGCGGCCGGCGCCAAGGTCATTGTCCTGGAACAGGAGTTCGCCGGGTTCGGCGCCAGCGGACGCAACGCCGGCTATCTGCTCGGCAGCATGGGCATCGAGTTTGACCTCTTCGTCAAACGCGTCGGACTGGAAAGGGCCCGGCAGTTCGTCCGGCTCTACGACGACGGGGTGATCTATGTGGAAAGGCGCTTGACGGAGCTGGGCATCGACTGCGACTACAACCCCTCCGGCGTCATCCGCGCAGCGGTCCATCCTTCCCAGGAAAAGCGCCTGCGCGCCAACATGAAGCTGGGGCATGAGTTGGGTTCGGTGACGCGCTTCATCGACCCGGCGGAAATGCGTGCCCGTGAAATCCCGCCGGCCTTCCTGTTCGGGAGCGGGCAATGCGGCGGCACCCTGAACCCCGGCAAGTACATCTCCGGCCTGCGCCGCGCGGCGCTCGCCGCCGGCGTGAAACTGTACGAACGCACGCCGTTGCTGTCCTTCAGCGAAGGACCGTCCATCACCTGCAAGACCCCGTCGGGCAGCGCGACCGCACCGGTCATGGTGCTGACGACCAACGCCTACACCCCCCAGTTGGGGCTGCTGCGCAACAAGGTGGCGCCGATCCGGGTGTCGGCGATCGAAACCCAGCGACTCTCGCCGGAGCAATTGGCGTCCCTGGGCTGGAAGAACCGGGAAGGGCTGATCACCCCGCACTTCACCATGGAGAGCCACCGCCTGACCGCCCACGACACGATGGTGCTGACCACCAAACAGCTGGGCTACGCCTACGGTTCCAAGACCCCCAATGTGCCGGACGACAGCGCTTATGCCGCGTTGGTGCGCGGGCTGCGCGAGCGCTTTCCCACCTTGCAGGGCCTCGGCATCCAGCATTGCTGGAGCGGCTACATCAGCGCGGCCTACGACGCGTTGCCCGTGGTCGGCACGACCGGCGAGAAACACAACATCTTCTATGCGGCGGGCTGCTCCGGCCACGGCCTGGCCTCGCAATCGGTGATGGGCTCGTACCTCGCCGCACGGATCAACGGCACGAATCCCTCGCACCTGACGGCGCTGGAGCACAAGACGCCTTCGATGCTGCCCGAGCCGTTCCAGTGGTGCGCGTTGAAGACGGCGTTTGCGGCGGCCAAATGGATGGATGAACGAACCAACCGCAAAGTCCGCGAGGACAGCGCCCGCAAGCGCTGAAAACCCTGGCGCAGGTAAGGCGCCACAACACTATAAGAGGCTGTCATTGTGGAACTGATCGATGCGTGCGCACTGGTCTCGTGCATTGTCCTGGTGATTTCCGGGCTGTGCTACGGGGTGGGATTCATCAGAAAAGGAAATTACCTGCTAGGGCTGGAGTTCCTGATCGTGGGCATCTCTGCCACGAACTTCACCACTTACATCGCCACGGGCTGGAAAGGCAATTACGAGGTCGCGCTGTTTCTCGACGCCTTTTCGCGGGGCGTCGGCGTGCCGATCATCGCCACGCTGGGGTTGATGGCCGTCACCCATGGTTACAAGCCATCCCGGGCGAAAGACATCCTGCTGTTCGTCGGCGGATTTGCCGCGACCTTTTTCTACTACCTGTCCGACTTCACCAAAGGGGCGCTTCCTTACTTCTACGTGGTGATGTGGTCTCTCTACACCGTGTACCTGTGCTACTTCACGTGGCGGCTGGTGCGCGCAGGCGCCGGCTTCCATGCGCTGGCGACCGCGCTGGGCGGGGTGGCGGGGCTGACCATCGCGCTCAGGTATGACTTCTTCCCCATCGCCGGGGATGACACCAAGTTGGTGTTCATGACCCTCGCTTTCCTGACCTGGTCCTACTCGATCGTGCAGTCGTATTACGCCTACGGCGCCTTGGAGCGAACCCGCAAAGTGGCTTCCCGCTCGCTGCTGGGCGCCAGGTAAGGCTCAAGCCTCGCGATGAGGCGGATGTGTAGGACAGCAATCAAGTTCAAACAATAACAAGGTTGATTCTGGAGGTTTGCCATGCGTCGTTTCGGATTCGCTTGCTTTGGCGTCGCCCTGACCCTGAGCACCATCTACGTACTGAAAACAGAGTTTGTGAGGCTGTCACCCATGCCGCCGACCAAACATCCGATCGTCAGCATGAGCGATCTCTTCAAGCATATGTGAAGCGGGCAGGACAGCCCGACCCGATTCGAATTGCCGACGCGCGCCGACACAGAAGGTTCTACGCCGGTGCAAAAGGGATCGGGGCGCCCCGTGGCGGGGCAGCGCGAGGCGGAACACCGGGTGCGTACGGAGTGGGGCCTGAAATGGCCCTTGGGGCCCGAAGGGTCGAGTGAATCTTCGTAACAGGTGTTTCCATATTTTACAGAGCAGTGCGGGCCGTCGACGCACACAAATTCACAGCCAACCCATAACCCATTGATACGCCGGCGAAAAATCCAAATCCCCGGATTTTGGCATATGGCTTGCTTTTCTGATCTTCGGACTTGATCAAATGATCATGTCAGGTGATCTACCCATGAGGCATCCAGCTTTTCTTGCATTTGGCGGTCGAGCCGCCGGTTAAAGCCCCCTGAGGATCTTGCAATGAATGACGTAGTTGAACATCCAAAAGGCGCAGTCTTTCCCCGTCATGCCATCCGGCAACTGATCGTGGGGATCGCTGCAGCGACGGTGGTGTTTTCGGCCCAGGCCGAGAGCGTGGAGCCCGCCATGCTGGGGACGAAGCTGACCCCCTTGGGCGGTGAGGTCGCCGCCAGCAAAAGCGGAGACATTCCGGCCTGGACGCAGCCGGGGCCCCAGGGCGCGGGATGGAGTTACGGGCAGGTTCGTGGCGACTTCTGGAAGTTCAAGGGCGACAAGCCCCTGTACAGCATCGACTCGAACAACGTCGCCCAATACGCCGCCAAGCTGTCTCCCGGCCAGCTTGAGCTGTTCAAGAAGATTCCCGGCTACCGCATGGATGTCTACCAGACCCGCCGCACCTGCGGCGCGCCGGACTTCGTGGCCGAGAACACCAAGCAGAACATCGGCTTCGCCAAGCTTGACGCCGCGGGGCTCGCCCTCGAAGAAGCCCATGTGCCCGGCATTCCGTTTCCTGCCCCCAAGAACGGCGCCGAGGTGATGTGGAACATGAAGATGCGTTACCGCGGCGTCGGCGTCGAAATCCCGCGCAGCGTTTCCGGGATCTCGCCGCGCAAGGGCGGGGAGTGGTCACGCCAGTCGGTGGACATATTCTTCTTCACGCCGTGGGGCAAGAAGGGCAGTGCGCTGTTCTCGTCGGTCGGGCGCCTGGAGAACGCCACCTTCTTCAACTACCTGGAGCCGGCGGCGCTGGCCGGTCAGGCCGCGGTGCAGACCGCCGTCGCCGGCGAACAGGCCACCACCTTCTACTACTTCCCCGGCCAACGCCGTGTGCGGCGCATGCCGTCGTACTCCTACGACGCGCCGCAGATCGGCCTCGACAACCAGTACACCGTCGATGAAGGGAACGTGTTCTTCGGCACCATGGACCGCTTCGACTGGAAGCTGGTCGGCAAGCAGGAGCTGCTGGTGCCCTACAACATGTTCGGCGCCTACGACACCGCCGCCAAAGTGGAAGCCTTCGCCGGCAACGACTCGGTGGCGCCGCAGGCACGCCGCTATGAGCTGCACCGCGTTTGGGTCGTCGAAGCCAACGTGCGCCAGGGCATGCGCCACCAGGCGCCGAAGCGTCTGTTCTACATCGACGAGGACAGCTGGAACGCGGTGATGGCCGTCGACTACGACAAGCAAGGGCAGATCTGGAAAGTGCGCGAAGGGCTCTCCACGCCCGTGTACGAAACCGGCACCTGCGATGTGGAAGCCCAGATCCAGTACAACCTGGTGGACGGCCGCTACCTCTTCGACATGACCACGGTCGGCGCGGGCAAGAGCGACATCCGCTGGCTCACCGAGGACAACGCCAGCCCGCGCCTGAAAAGGGATTTCTTCACCTCCGATAACCTGCGAGCCATCAGCGAACGCTAACGAACGTCGTCAGATCGAGAGCCAGCATGAAAAAAACAATTACGAAAGCTTCAGGCCTTGTCATCGCGTGCGCCACCCCATTTGCAATGGGCTTCACGTTTGAAACCGAAACGATCCGCGGCTCGTTCGACTCCACGATCACCGCAGGCATGGGCCTGCGCACGGAGTCGCGCGCCTGCAACCTGATCAACCAGGGCGTCACCGGGCACAACGCGCCCTCGGGCTGCCTGGCACAGAGCTCGGGTGTCGCCGACCAGGGCGACCTGAACTACGACCGCGGCGACCTGTTCACCAACTACCTCAAAGGCACGCACGAGCTGCTGCTCAAAATGCCCAACGACGTCAGCTTCTTGGCGCGCGGCAGCTGGATCCGCGACTTCGCCGCCACCGACACCACCGGCACCCAGTCCTTCAACACCCCCGCGAGCGTCGGCAGCGACGGCCTCAGCGACTCTGCCCACGACGACCTCGCGTTCAAGGCCCGACTGCTCGACCTGTGGGTGAGCAAGGGCTTCGACGTGGGCGAACAGCGCGTCCGGGCGCGCCTGGGCAACCAGGTGATCAACTGGGGCGAAAGCCTGTTCGTGGCCGGCGGCATCAACAACACCAACGCCTACGACTACCAGGCCCTGGCGCGCCCCGGCGTCCAGCTCAAGGAGGCCGTGCTGCCGGCGCCGATGCTCAGCGTCGCTTCCGGCCTGGGCTCGGGGCTCAACATCGAGACCTACTACCAGTTCGGCTGGAACAAGAGCGAATTGCCGCCGGTGGGCAGCTACTGGTCCACGAGCAACGGCCCGGGCAAGGGCATGGGCGATTACGGGTTCTCCGACAAGAAGGCCCGCGACAGCGGCCAGTGGGGCCTTTCGCTGCGCTGGCAGCCGGAGGACAGCGACATCAACTACGGCCTGTACGTGATGCGCTACCACGACAAGTTGCCGACTTTGAGCGTGGCGCTCGATCCGAACACCTTCGCCGTGGCACCCACCTGGGAGTACCAGGAAGACCGCATGATGTACGGCGTCAGCGCGAACATGCCGATCGGCGACTGGGCGGTCGGCACTGAGCTGTCGTACCGGCCCAAGGATGCGGTGATGCTCAATCCGGTCGTCGACCTGTGCGCGAACAACGGCGGCAAATGCTGGAAGGACGAAAAGAAATTCCAGTGGCACCTGACCGGCCTGTACAGCTTCACGCCGTCCAACTCGCCGACGCTGCTGGACTTCACCGGGGCCAGCACCGGCACCTTGCTGTCGGAACTGGTGGTCATCAAGTACCCGGGGCTGCATGACGAGGTCAACGGCGAGCCGCTCGCGCCCGGCCTGAACACGTGGCAACTGGATCCGGCGATCCCGCCCAAGGCCCACGGCAACAAGACGTCCTCGGGCATCAACCTGGACATGAGCCTGACCTACGACGGTACGTTGCTGCCGGGCTGGCAAGTCACGCCGGGGATCTTCTACTCGCGCTCGCTGGGGGGACGCACGCCGAACCTCACCGCCACCTTCACGGAAGACGCCAGCAGCATGAACCTGTACCTCAACTTCGTGCGCAACCCGGCCAGTTGGCAGGTGAACCTCAACTACGCGAAGTTCATGGGCGGCGACACGCCTTACGACCAGCTCTACCGTGACCGAGATTATGTCGGCATCGCGATCTCCCGCTCATTGTGAGGCCTGCCGTGAATGGTTCTGTGAAATTGACTGAAGCAAGGACGCGCGGCCTGCTGCCGCGCGTCGAGGGCGTCCTGTTCGGGCATCGCCGGCTGGTGCTGGCGAGCCTGGCCGTCTTCACCCTGATCATGGCGTGGTTCGCCGTGCAGCTGCGCATGGATGCCGGCTTCGAAAAGCAACTGCCCATCGGCCACGAATACATCAAGACCTTCGAGGCCTACCGCAACGACCTGATGGGCGCGAACCGCCTGACCATCGTGGTCAAGGCCCGCCACGGCGCGATCTGGAGCGCGCCGGGCCTCAAGCGGCTCTACGACGTCACCCAGGCGATCACCTTCCTGCCCGGCGTGTCCCGCAGCAGCGTGCGTTCGCTGTGGACGCCCAATGCCTTCGTCAACGAGATCACCGAAGAGGGCTTCCGGGCCGACCCGTTGGTGCCGGGGACGGTGACGCCCGAACGTCTGGACGATGAAATCATCGCGACCATCGCCAACTCCAGCGCCCAGGGTGGCTTCATCGGCACCCTGGTCTCGCGGGATCAGAGCAGTGCGATGATCACCGCAGAGCTCAATGAGTTCGACGCCAACGGCGCCCACCTGGACTACGTCGCGTTCAACCACGCGCTGGAGAAGGAAGTCCGGCAGCGCTTCGAGGACGGCGATTTCGAGATCCAGATGATCGGCTTCGCCAAGCAGATCGGCGACATCGCCGACGGCGCTTCGGCGGTGCTGGAGTTCTGCCTGCTGGCGTTGCTGCTGACGGCGGCTGCGGTCTACTGGTACTGCCACTCGCTGCGCTTCACCTTGCTCGCCTTGGTGTGCTCCCTGGCGTCGCTGGTGTGGCAGTTCGGCAGCCTGCGCCTGTTGGGCTACGGCCTCGATCCGCTGGCGGTGCTGGTGCCGTTCCTGGTCTTCGCCATCGGGGTGTCCCATGGCGTGCAGCAGATCAACTTCATCGTGCGTGAGATCGCCGTCGGCAAGAGCGCCGAGCAGGCGGCGCGCTCAAGCTTCACCGGGCTGCTGGTGCCCGGCACTTTGGCGCTGGTGACGGCGCTGGTGTCCTTCGTGACGTTGCTGCTGATCCCGATTCCCATGGTGCGGGAGCTGGCGATCACCGCGTCGCTCGGTGTGGCCTACAAGATCGTCACCAACCTGGTGATGCTGCCGTTGGTGGCGTCCTTGCTCAAGGTGGACGACAAGTACGCTGCCGCGCAGGAAGTCTCCCGCCAGCGCCGCACCCGCTGGCTGCACGGCCTGAGCCGGCTCGCCGAGCGGCGCAACGCACAGTGGGTGCTGGGCGTGGCCTTGGCGGTCTTCGTGGTGGCGATCTGGCAAAGCCATGACCGGGTCGTCGGCACACTGCAGGCCGGCGCCCCGGAGTTGCGCGAAGACTCGCGCTTCAACCGCGACGCCGTGTCCATCGCCAGCAACTACGACATCGGCCTGGACTGGCTCAGCGTGGTGTTCGAGGCCAACCGCGACAGCACCGGCGAAGACAGCCAGGCCGCCTGCGAGAACGTCGCGGTGGGGCAGTACCAGGACCGTTTCGTCTGGGCCATGCAGGGCGTGCCCGGGGTTTTGTCCGTCGCGTCGTTCTCGTCCACCATGCGCCAGTTCAACGAGGGCTACAACGAAGGCAACCCGAAGATGGGCGCGGTGCCCATCGACCCGATGAACTACGCCGCACTGGCCACCGAGGTCGCGCGCACGCCCGGATTGATGCGCTCCGATTGCAGCATGTCGGCGGTGCACCTGTACTTGGCCGATCACAAGGCCACCACGATCAACCGGGTGGTGGACGCGGCCAAGGCTTTCCGCAGCGAAAACCCGTCGCCCGACGTCACGGTGCGCCTCGCTTCCGGCAACGCCGGCGTGCTGGCCGCCATCAACGAAGAGGTGGAGAAGAGCGAAACCCCGATGCTGCTGTACGTCTACGCCGCCATTGCGTTGCTGGTGTTCGTCGTCTACCGCGACTGGCGGGCGGTGCTGGTCTGCTGCCTGCCGCTGACCATCGGCACCTTCATCGGCTACTGGTTCATGAAGGAACTGCAGATCGGCCTGACCATCGCCACCTTGCCGGTGATGGTGTTGGCGGTGGGCATCGGCGTCGATTACGCGTTCTACATCTACAACCGCCTGCAACTGCACCAGGCTTTTGGCCAGCCCATCACCAAAGCCGTGGAGCATGCGTTGCTGGAAGTCGGCATGGCGACCATCTTCACCGCCATCACCCTGGCGATCGGCGTCGCCACCTGGGCGTTCTCCGACCTCAAGTTCCAGGCCGACATGGGCAAGCTGCTGGCGTTCATGTTCATCGTCAACATGGTCATGGCCATGACCGTGCTGCCGGCCTTTGCGGTCTGGCTGGAACGGGTTTTCCCGCGCAGGCGCCCCGTGCGCATGATCGGCGCGCTGATGCATTGAGGAGAGAGTCATGCGTAACGGTTTTTTGTCCATCGGCGTGTTGATCGCCGCGATGCTGCCGCCGTTTTCCTTGCAGGCTTCGCCGTTGCAGGTGGTGCCGGCGGTGCAGTCGGAACATGCCAGCCAGGCGACCATGCTCGATGCGGTCTGGGCCGGCGAGCGGGTGGTCGCGGTCGGCGACCACGGGATCGTGCTGCTGTCGGACGACCACGGTAAAAGCTTTCGCCAGGCCAGCTCGGTGCCGTTGTCCACGCCGCTGACGGGGGTGTCGTTCGTCGACGCCAAACGGGGCTGGGCCGTGGGCCATTGGGGCGCGATCCTGGTGACTGCGGACGGCGGCGACTCCTGGCAGGTCCAGCGGATGTCCAACGAAGAGGACCGGCCGCTGTTCGCCGTGCATTTCTTCAATGCCCAACAAGGTGTCGCCGTGGGGCTGTGGTCCCTGGTGCTGACCACCGAGGACGGCGGACTGACGTGGACGGAGCAGACCTTGCAAGCGCCGCCGAGCGCGAAGAAAGCGGACCTCAATTTGATGGGGCTGTTTGCCGATGGCCAACACAAGCTCTATGCCACCGCCGAACACGGTCAGATCCTGCTTTCCGAGGATGAAGGCAAAAGCTGGCGGTACATCAGCACCGGTTACGAAGGCACGCTGTGGTCCGGCGCCGTGTTGGCAGACGGCAGCCTGTTGCTGGGCGGCCAGCGCGGCACGCTGATGCACGGCACGGCCGAGGGCAAGGACTTTCGCCGAGTGCCGACCCAGAGCAAAGGCTCCGTCACGTCGGTGGCGGTGTCCGGCGGTCGGGTGCTGGCGGTCGGGCTGGACGGGCTGATGATGAAGAGCAGCGATGGGGGAGAGCGCTTCGAGGAGAGTCAGTCGGTGGATGGACTTTCGCTGACGGCGGCGCTGCTCGATCCGCAAGGGGCGCCGGTGCTGTTTTCCCGCCGTGGCGTGTTGCTCACGTCGTCGACAGGGCAGTGAAAACGGTTCGGGGGAAGGCGGTTGCCTTCCCCCGAACCTTTTGCATCGGTCAGAGCTTGAGGTCAGAGCTTGAGATAATCCGCCAGGTCCGCGTAGTCATGCTGCCACAGACCCGGGCTGGCAAGGGGGTACTGCGAACGGAAGCCGATGATCTTCTGCACGCGAGGGGAAAGGGTTCTGACCACTTCAAGCGGCACGATCAACGGATAGGCTTCCTCGGGCGTCAGGATCGAGGCCTGCAGCGGGATCGTCAGGCCACGACGGAATTGGTCGGCTGTGACGTTGGCGCCGCCGCCATGAACCACTTTGCCCCCGAACAGCACGGCGTCACCGGCCTTCAGCTCGACGGGAATGGTCATCTCGGGCGATCCCACATCCTCGAAGTTGTCCCAATCCTGGCTCCCTGGAATCACCCGTGTGGCGCCGTTTTCTTCGGTGAAGTCGGTCAGGGCCAGCATCAGGTTGGTGATGGCTCGCGGTGCATGCTTGTCCATGGCCACGAACGGATAGTACTGGGCCGAGTCCCGATGCAGCATCTGCGCGGTGTTGCCCGGGCCGATCTCGATGAGTTGCGCGGTGGTCAGCCACCAGTCGCCGCATTCCGACTCGTAAAGTTCACGGCCGATTTCGTGGAAGAGGTCGTCATCGAGGATCTCTTCGCGGAATGTCTTGCTGTAGGTAATGAGGTTGGTGAGCCGCTTGGTTTGATAGCCATGAAAATCCTTGACCAACTGAAGTTCATGTTTCGAACCGGCATTCAACGCCGCAAGCGGTGCGTCCAGTTCGTGGTTGATGCGTGCGACTTGCTCCGGCGTCATGAAGCCCCGGATGATGACCGCACCCGCGCCGTCACTGAGCGAGACGATTTCCTGCGCTGAGTTTGAGCGGGTGACGATAGGCAGGCTGGCGGTTGAATTTCGATCGCTGGACATTGAAGCGACTCCAATTAAAGAGGAACGGATTTCGCGCAGGCGGGCGCTCAGAGACGCATTGAACTGCGTCACTGGACAGGCCGGCCGTTACGGAAGTGACTGCACTGAACTCAAGACAAGTGTGCAGAAGCAGGGTGCTTCTTTAGGGTCATTTGGTTCAGGCAGTGGGTTCATGCTATTTTTGCCGGGCACTTTCGACAAGATACAAAGTGCACCATTCCAATGGCTTTTTTGGGTTGATTTGAACATCACATGAACACCACCGCACAACCCTGGCCACGCCCGTCGGAAGCCGTTCGCGAGCTCATGCGCAAAGGCGCGGAGAGGGCGCAAAGCCTGCCGCCGGAATGGATCGAGCGCCTGAACCAGTCACTGTTTTCGTCGCCCGAGGACGAGAAGCTGCTGGAGGATCCGGTGATCCTCGCGGCGTGCCGACGGGCCAACCGCTCGGAGTTGCTGCATTGGGCGAACGCCAACATGCAGCGCCCTGGCGAGCCGGTGGGGGTTTATGTGTCCGCCGACATGGTGGACACCGCCCGGGAGCTGGCGCGCAGAGGGCTGTCGGAAGTCCTGATGAACTCCGCCAGAACCACGCAAAGCGCGGCCTGGGAAATGTGGATGAAGATGGCCTTCGGCCTGACGCAGGATCCGGTGCTGCTTGAAGAGTTGCTGGAGGTGTCGTCCCGCTCCATCTCGGAGTTCATCGCCGGCAACATGCGGGTGATCACCCAGATCGTCCTGGAAGAAAAGAGCGCACTGACCCACCACGACCACATCGACAAGCGCAGCCTGGTCACGCGGCTGCTCGATGGCCGCGACGTGGACAGCGAACAGTTGAGCCAGCGGCTGGGCTACTCCCTCCAGCAGAAACACTATGCCTACGTCATCTGGAGCGAGATCCAGGATGCCGAGATCCGCCCGCTGGAAGAGATGGCCCGCGCCCTGGCTCGCCTGACCGGCACCGCGGCGCCCCTGATCGTGTTCGCAGGTCCCGCCACCGTTTGGCTCTGGGCCGGCGCGGCAAAGCCTTTGGACCCAAGCTTGCTGCAGGGCGTGGTTCAGCAGTTCCCGAAGATCCGCGCGGCCATCGGCTCTCCTGCGGCGGGCCTGAACGGCTTCCGGCGTTCGCACCTGGAGGCGCTGAACACGCAAAGCCTGGTGGGGCGGCTGGCTGGCGCGCCGGCGGTCACCCGCATCGACCAGGTGCGGATGGTTTCCCTCATGACCCAGGACGCCCGGGCGTCCAAGCAGTTTGTGGTGAGCACCCTCGGTCGGCTGGCGACCGAGTCCACGGTGCTTCAGCACGCACTGCATGCGTTCCTGGCCAACGGTTGCAACATCACCCAGACCGCCGAGGCCCTGGGCACCCACCGCAATACGTTGCTGCGCCGTCTGGAACGGGCCCAGGACCTTTTGCCCATCGAGTTTGCCGACCACCGTATCCAGATTGCCGCAGCCCTTGAACTGTTGATCTGGAACACCCCGCTGAATGAAGACGACAGCCTTGCGTGAGTCGGTTCCGCTCACGGTTCTGCCATTCGGTTCCTATATTGTTGATCATCCCTGTTTGCTGTTTTTGAGGAGCTGTCGATGCACCCCGTAACCCCGGCAGAAGAACGTCGTTTCGCATTCGAAGCCCGCCGCCTGACCATCGAAACGCTGGTCAAAATCTATCTTGAGCAAATTTCCGTCTCGCGCGGATTGGTGACGGTGTACCTGCGCCTGATGTTCACGCTGTCGCTCGGCGCGTTGGCCGGCGTAGTGACGCTGTACGGCGCGATACTGCGCTTCAGCGTGTCCGCCAGCCTCGACATGATCACTGCGCTGGAGGCGGGGTGCGCGGTCATGGCCCTGGGCTCGCTGGTGGCTTCCGCCATGCTCTCGGCCCGCGCCTTGCAGCAAGGCGCGTTCGACGCGGCGCCGTTCCTGCATGATCCGTTTCCCAATGCAGGCTCGGTGATCGACTCGATCTTCGAGTCGAAGGACCTCGACGAGCAGCAGATACTCGAACGGCTGTATTTCGCGGTCGGCAAAGTGGTCGAGCATCAGCCCAAGCTTCGGGTCAGCACGCGGGTGACGACGATGCTGCTGATCTTCGGGCTGCTGATGACCGGGGCTTCATTCCTGATTTGAGGTTTCGGCGCAGGGCCTTTCCCCTTTAGAGCTGCACCCGACGCAACCGGCCGCGCAGCGGCACCACGCCGCCCTCCGGCGTGGGCAGCGGCCGGCCCGTCAGGCCCATGCCTTCGCTGATCAGCACCGCGTCCTGCAGCACGCACAGGTTGGAGGGGGTGTCGAGGTCGCGGGCGAGCACGGTCACTTGGGCGGTTGTCAGGTCGCAGCGCAGCAGCCGTCCGCTGAATCGGGTGAAACCGCCGTGCCGGGGCTCGCCTTGCCAGTCGGCGGTCAAGGGTTGCTGCAGGCGCTCGCAGAGTTCCAGCACCAGTACATCCCCCTCGGGGCTCAGGGCCAGCCCGGTGGGCAGTTGCAGGCCGTCGATCAGGCGCTCGATCTGCCCGCTGTCCGGCCACACCCGGACCACCTGGCCGGCCTTGTCGGCGAAGTCGATGCCCTTGCGATCCGGATCGCCGTGCAGTTCGCCGGAGAACAGGCTGATCAGCACGGCGTCCGTCGCCGGTTCGTGCACCAGGGTGACGGGCACCGCTTCCTGGCCCTGATCCAGGTCGGGCAACCGAACCAGTACGCTTTCCTCTTGGCCGGGCCTGAACGCCACCAGTTCGTTGGTATCGGGCTTGACTGCCAGCCAGCTGCGGCGCCCCGGGTGGTAGCACAGGGCGTTGAGGTTGCCCCGGCTGTGGCACACCGGTTCCGGCGGGCTGTAGTGCAGGTCGAGCAGTTTGGAGCCTTCGACGTAATCGGTCTGGCTGACCAGGCAGCGGTCGTCACCGAACGCGATGTCCGACAGCCCCATGATTTCGTCCCGCAGCATGCGGGCCTGCATGTTCATGGCGCGGAAACCCTGCGCCAGGGTTTCCCTAGGCAGGTAAGCGCCGGGGGTGTGCGGATCTGGCCGCAGCCGGCTGATCCGGCCGCTGAACGGTTCGTCCGGCAGGCCGGAACCGGCCTCGGCCAGCAGCAGGCTGCCGTCGGCGTCGGCGCAGACGCCGCGGGGGTTCAGCAGGCCTTCGGCGATGATCGTCTGGGGGCGCAGAACCTCGTGGGGCTGCGCCGGGATGTGCATAGGCATGGGTCTCTCTCCGTGGACAAGCGCCGGGTGACAGGCCTGTCACCCGGCGTTCCTGCGTGAAGCGCTGCCGCTTCAGGCCTTGCGTGGCGGGTAGTCGCTCAGGCTGAGCGGGACGGGTGGGTAGTTATGCTTGACCAGCGCGTTCGCCCACAGCTCCAGGATCGCCCGCCGGCTCTGCGGCAGGTCCCGGGTGATGGGCATCGCCAGGGTGCTTTCTTCCTGGTACTCCTTGCTGATCAGCACGATGAACTGGTCGATGGCACCTTCGATCCGCGGCAGCGAATTGAGCGGCATGTACTTGTTCATGATCGGGTACAGGTAATAGAAGGGCTCCAGGATGCGCGGGTAGATGAAGGTCGTCCAAATCAGCTCGCCGGCGTCGGCTTGCCGGTAGATGCTGTTCCACGCATCCACGAAGTCCTGCTCCATCTGCGGCTCCCGCGGCAGGACGCGCAGCGGCGAGAGGAAGTCGAGGTAGGCCTGCCCCGTCTCGAAACTGAAGGGGATGGCCGGCGGCTGCCCGCTGTCGTGCAAGAAGAAACGCAGGGTCGGGAAGCCCGCCGCCCGTCCGGTGACGGTCAACCGGGCAACGCCGTTGGCGTCGGTCTGGATCCGGGTGTAGCTGTACTGTACCGAGCCGTTGGGCTCATCCTTCAGTTGCCCTTCTGCCAGGATGGGGTTCTCGTACGACAGGCAGGGGCTCAGGGCCACCGAGCCTGGCGTGGGCAGGTACTGCCGGTAGCTGACCGGCTGCTCGGTGGGGGACGACACGGCTTCGCGGGTCGCGACGAGCTGACGGCCCGTACCTTCGTTGACCTTGCGGGCAACCGCAGGCATGCCTTCGAACTGGGGCAGGTTGGAGGTGTTCTTCGAACGGTCTTGCGGATGATCGATGAACAGAGTGAAGTCGGCCGGGTTGCTGAACGCCAGGTAGTAATCGGACGTGCCGACAAGGTACGGGTTGTTGTACTCCGCCACCGTCAGCACGGTGCCTTGCGGCGCGGGCTGGCCGTCGCGCTGCACCATGATGTGCAGCGTGCGGCTCTCGCCCACGTCGATGAAGCTGCCGCTTTCGACCACCTCGGCGGTCCACATCTGCTGGGTCGCGGCCACCACGGGGGGAGACGTCTGCAATTGCAGCTCAAGGGTGCCGCTTTGCAGTTGCTTCTGCGCCTCGGCGTCGAGCGGCAGATCGAGGATGCCCGAGCGTTTGTCGAACTCGGACTGCCGGTATTCCTTGAAGCCGAAACCCGCCAACGGGGTGAACTGGTCGCCTTGGCGTATCCCGAGCTTGTAGTTGCCGGCCTCGAACTTTTCCGCCACCGGTATGGGGGCCTTCGAGTCGAACGCGTAGCTGGGGAAGGTGTTCAACAGATCCAGCGACAAGGTGTCGCCATGGGCCTGCGCCGAGATGACGCCCAGCGTCACCTTGTTGTCGGCTTGTCCGATGCCGGTGACGGGAACCGGCTTGGCCGGAACCAGACGCCGGCCCGACGGCGCCGTCGGGTACTCGCCGTCCAGCCACAGGCCCAGGGTGCCTGATGTGCGGCTGTAGGCCGGGTTGAAGAAGATGCTGCCGACGTTGTCCAGCCCTTGCTGGTACATGTCCTGCAGCTTCGCCAACGCCAAGGGCGAATCGGAACGGGTATCGACGAAGGGGTAGTTGTTGAACACGCCGTTCCTGTCGTAGCAGGTCAGGTAGGAGGAAAACCGGAACATCAAGCCTTGGGCGTTCTGCTGTTCCATCTGTTCCTTGAGGTTTCGCAGCAGGGCCGAATCGCCGACGGCCCAGTTCAGGTTCTCTCTCGGGAAGCAGGTTTGCCAGGTGACGGTCACGTAGATCAGGCCGCGCAGCGTCGCCGCCCAGTTGAAGTTGAGGAAGCGGTCCAGCATCCGGTACTGCCGGTTGAGCGTCAGGCCGCACTGGTCGTCGCCCAGCACCAGTTTGTCGAAGTACAGCGCCGTGAAGGTGTTCTCCCAGGGGCTGACGTCGACGAAGCGGGCCGCCGTGGGGCTGGTGCTGCCGAACGGGTTGCCGATCAGGTTGTAGGTCTGGTTGATCAGCGGATCCTGATCGACGTAACCGCCGTTGGGCAACTCGCCGCCGATGATGACGGAGCGGGTCTGGTCGTAGTTGACGGTGCCGCAGGCGTTGTCGCCGAACAGATCCCATTCACCGGGCAGCATGGTGGGGGAGCTCATGCCGACGTTGCCCGGCACCTGGGTGACGTAGGCGGGTGCCTCGTGCAGCACCCGTGGGGTGATGATCCAGGGCATCAGGTCGGCGGCGGCGTTTTCCGGCGTGACGTTGTAGTGCTCCAGGAACCGCCAGTTCATCTCCATCTTCACCGCGTCGTAGAGCGGGTAGGTGTCGTTGTTGTTGGCCGTCGGCGGGTTCCAGAACATATGGCCGTTCATGTAGATGCGGGGGAAGTTCAGTACGCTCATGTCATGCTCCTTAGCGTTGCCACTGGGCGCGCTTCAGCGACCAGACAAAATCCAGTTTGTTGTAACCGGCGAAATCCGATGCCGGCACCAAGGCAGTGGGGTAAACGATGCCTCCTTGCTGTTTCAGAGCGAAATTGAAGTAGCCGTCTTTCTTCGAGTACGCGGCGGTGTCGTGGCAAGCGAAACACGAGGACTGGCTCTGGAAGGCCGACTCCAGCTGAGAGTTGGCGAGCAGGGTGGGGGTCGTCCGGATCTGCGTGCCGATCTGTTCGTATTGCGCCAACTGCGGGAACTGGCCCTGGAACTGCGTGTTGACCGGCTGCGCCGCCGGGGTGGGGCCGGTGCTGTTGGTCATTGGGGTGGGCGGGATCGCATTGGTCACGGTGTACTTGCTGTTGTTGCGGTTCTCGAAGGTGGTCCACACCCAGCCGGGGTTCAGCTTGTTGATCACGTGCAGGGCGCTCAGCGCGGCGTAGCCGACCTGATACCCGTCCTTGTCCTGGTAGTAGGCCTGGCCGATGTAGTAACCGTCGTCTTCCAGCCGCTTCTGGTAGGCCGGGTCATTGCCGATCCACAGCCAGCCGGACTTCAGCTCCCAGGCGTCGGAAGGGAAGGCCAGGTTGCTGGTCAGCGCGTACTGACCGTTCATGTTGTAGACCTGCTTATCGACGATGTAGTCGAAGGTGCCTTCGCCCATCAGCAACTGGAACCGCACCGGCTTGCCGCGCTCGGCCTCCGGCACGTCACCGCCCATTTCCAGGATCAGCCCGTCCACCTGCTGAATGGCGTTGAGGTTGTGGAACACCCGGTTCAGGTTCATCTTCTGCTGCGTGGCCTTGTCCAGCACGGCCTGGGGCGTCGGCACGCGCTGGGCGTAGGGCAGGGGCTGGGCTCCGTTGCTCAGGTACACCTGGTCCGACGGTTTCATGGTTTCCCAGACCCGGTCGGGGCTGTTCGCGGACGCCGGCTGGTTCAGACAGGCGAACCAGTTCCAGCTCATGGTTTCCGGGCTTTGCGCGAATTCGGCCCGGGTCTTGTTCAGGTCGCCGCCGAATTGCAGGAAGTTGCTGCAATCGAAGGTGTCGTTCGTTCCCGCCTGGGCTAATCCTGCCAGGGTACTGAGAACGGTTATGGAGATGGCTCGCCGCATGTGAGCTCCTTGGCATTGGCCAGGTGGGTGTAGGTCTGCCCCAGGAAATGCCGCAGGAGCAGTTGTTGCACCGCCGTCGCCGCCAAACGCTGCGGCAACGGCAAGTCGCAATCGGTGATGAGCAAAGGGCCGGTCTGTTCGTCGGCAGGCGGCCGGCCATGGCTGCCGCGGACCAGTGCCGTGTCCAGCGGAATCAGGTCCATGTAGTAGCGAAAGCCGAGCTTCTTCTGCAGCAGGCGGCGCGCCACTCTCAGTTTCGGAAAACGGATGGCCGGGTCGATGAACAGCTCCAGCGGGTCGTAGCCCGGCTTGCGGTGGATGTCCACGGTGCGGGCGAAGTCGGGCGCCTTGCGGTCGTCGAGCCAGTAGCGGTAGTCGAACCAGTGTCCCGCGGCAGCCACGGCCACCAGCTCGCCGCTGCGCGGGTGATCCAGTTGCCGGGCGCGCTGTTCGCCTTTGTCCAGCACCTGTTCGATGCCCGGTTCCCGCTGCAGCAGCGCCTTGACCCGAGGGATGTCGCGGGCGTGCTTCACATAGATGTGCGCGACCTGATGATCGACCACCGCGAAGGCGGCGCTGGCGCCCGGATCCAGCAGCTCCCAGGTCAGCGACTGGCGCACCTGCAGCAGGCCTTCCGAACGCAGTGTGCGGTTGATCGACACCGAACGTTCGACGGCTTCGATCCCGTACTCGGACAGCAGCATCACCGCCGCGCCCTGTTCCCGGGCGAAGTCCAGCAGGCGGCCGACCTCGCTGTCGATGGCCTGCACTTCGGCGCCGACCGAAGGATGATCGGGCCCTACCCGTTGCAGGCTGTAGTCGAGGTGCGGCAGGTAGATCAGTTGCAGGTCGGGCCGGTTGAGCCGGAATTCCAGCAGGGCGCAATCGACGATCCAGCGGCTGGAGGCGATGCCGGCCGCCGGTCCCCAGAAGCCCGGGAACGGGAACTCGCCGATCTGCGCCTCGATGCGCTCGTGCAGCCCCGGCGGCGACGAATACAGGCCGAACAGCTTGCGGCCGTCGGCCGGGTAGTGGGGGCGCGGGGTGATCGAGGCGTCTACGTCCGCGTACATGTTGTACCACCAGAACAACTGGCTGCAGCGAAACCCCGGCAGCTCGCGCTTGAGCACGTCCCAGACCTTCTCGCCCTGGATCAGCGCGTTGGGCTGCAGCCAGAAACGCACTTCGGCCTGGTCTCGGAAGTACCAGCCATTGCCGACGATGCCGTGCCCGGAGGGCGGCAGCCCGGTGAGGATCGACGCCTGCACGGTGGACGTGACGGCCGGAAACGACGGTTGCAGGCTGGCCATCTGTGCTGTCTTCAGCAGCGCATTGATGTGCGGCGTGTTGGGCCCCAGCAGCGCCGGGGTCAGCCCGACCACGTTGATCAGCAGCAACGGTTGACGCGGACGGTCAGAGGACATCGGCGCTGATCTCCTGTGCGTGGGCTTTCAGCAGGCGCCGCTGGCGGAGTTGCGCCTCGACCCAGCGCAGCTCGGCACCGATCCCTTGAAGCAGCGACTGCTCATCGGCGGGCCGCAGCGACGTGGGCAACACGCCCCAACTGTAGGTCTCGACTTCCAGCACCGGACGAAAGTCCCCATGGTCGGCCAGATAGTCGAAGGTCTGCGCCAAGGCGATCTGACTGCCGCTGAGTTCAGGCAGCAGCAAGTGTTCGCTGAACAGCGGCACGTGGAAATGGATCCTCAGCTCGGGGAATCGCCCCGGATGCTTCGCGCAATCGTCGAGCGCAGCGGGCAGGTCCGGCCAGGCCCTCAAGCGGCCTTCGGCATCACGTGCCTTGACCTGATGCAGGTACGTGGCTTCTGAAAACGCGCTCAACACCTCGAGGATGTGCCGGGCCCGGTTTTCGTCCAGAGCGGCCAAGCGGCAGATCAGCGCGTTGGACAGCTGGATCTTGCCGACCGGCACCCCGGCCTGGCGCAACCGGCTCAGCGACTGATAGCAGTCTTCGAACATCACCGCCTGATGGCAGACGTCGAAACAGAGCGCCAGGTGATCATGGTGCGGATCGACGGCTTGCCAATGGCGGAAGAACGCGAGGGCCTGGTCGGTGTTCTCCAGCACGCAGTCGGGCTCCATCTCCAGACAGAACACGATCTTCTTCCCCATTTCCCGGTGCAGCTTGGCCAGCGACGCAGTGAGTTGGCGCAACTGATGCTCGGCCCGTTGCTGCAATGCCGGGCTCCAGCGGGCGGCATACCCCAAGGGGACAGTGGAGATCACGCCCTGAGGGCAGTCCGCCGGCAAGGCCTGCGCCAGCAGGTGCGCCAGGTCTAGGCTGTAGTCCAGGCGTTCCGGCATGGACCAGTCGGGCAGGTAGACGTCGGCCTTCACCGCGCCGTCATGGAACTGCCCGTAGGGAAAGCCGTTCAGCGAGGTCAGCCTCAGCCCTTTTTGTTGCAGCAGACTCAGGAACTGCGAGCGTGCCGGCGCCTGCCGCAGCTCGGCGGCGGCGCGGGCGCAGATCCACAGGCCGCTGTCCTGTTCGCTGAAGCCCCGCAGCCGGCGCACGCCCTGAAAGTGCCGCTCGATGGAGGCCCGCAGCCCGGCCAGGTCCTGAGTCGGGTGCACGTTGCTGCAATAGCCGACCTGGGCGGCCGTCCAACCGGCGGCTGCGCTCATTTGATCACCGGATCCTGACCGCGCAGGGCGGAGTTCTCTTGCCACTGCTTACGTTGGTCGATGGGCAGCGGCGTGCTGACCAGGGCCTTGTCGAGCTGGCCGCTCTGGGCGAAGAAGTCCACCGGGTTGTGGAACAGCACCTTTTCGACCTGGGCCTCGCTGAAGCCGGCGTCCAGCATGGCCTGGCCCGTCTTCGGCACTTTGAGCGGATCGCTGATGCCCCAGTCGGCGGCGCTGTTGACCACCATCTTGTCCGTGCCGTACTGCTGGAGCAGCGCGACCATGCGCGTTTCCGACATCTTGGTGTTGGGGTAGATCGAGTGGCCGCGCCAGCAAGCGGTCTCCATCACCAGCGGCAGGGTCAGTTCGTTGAGGTGATCGATGATCACCTGATGTTCCGGGATCCCGACTTCACGGATCACGGCCAGGGTGCGTTTGGTGCCGCCGATCTTGTCGCGGTGCGGGGTGTGCACCAGCACCGGCAGCTTGTGCCGCTTGGCCAGCTCCAGTTGGATGCACAGGAAACGGTCCTCGGCGGGCGTGATGTCGTCGTAGCCGATTTCGCCGACGGCCACGACGCCGTCCTTCACCAGATAGCGCGGCAGTATCTTCAGCACTTCGTCGGCCACCGACAGGTCATTGGCCTCCTTCGGGTTGAGGCCGATGGTGCAGAAATGATGGATGCCGAACATGCTGGCGCGAAAGCGTTCCCAGCCCAGCAGGGTGTCGAAGTAGTCCACGAAGCTGCCGACGCTGGTTCGGGCCTGGCCCTGCCAGAACGCCGGCTCGATCACCCCGGTGATGCCGGCGGCCGCCATGTTCTGGTAGTCGTCGGTGGTGCGGCTGACCATATGGATATGCGGATCGAAATACTTGGGCATGGTGACTCCTCGTCAAAGGCACAGGCGGGTTGGGCATCAGTTCGATGGGGTGCCGGCCAGGTGGGCGCGCCACTCCGGCGGCAAGCGGTGCTGCTGGTTCAGGTCTTCCAGCCGCTGGCGTTGCGCAGGGCCGAGCAGGCTGAAGGCGATCAGCCGGGGCAGGCCGGGGGACACCGTGCGCTCGGCGGCGAGCTGCTCTTCCAGCAGGTCGAGGGCCAGCTGGTTGAGGGTGACGCTGTGCCGCTGCGCCAGGCCGGTCAGGCGTGCGGCGTCGAGCCCCATGCCCAGTGCCTTCAGCACCAGTTGGTGGAAGGCCCGTTCGGGGTAATGGCGCGACGGGTAAGGGGTGTCGAGGGCGAGGGCGGCGAACACCCGGCTGTTGCTGGTGCGGCCGGCCTGCAACGCCAGCTCAAGGCAGTGGCCACGGCTGTCGAGCCAGTCGAGGGCTTTGAGCAGGGCGACTTTCTCCTGGTCGTCGCCCCACAGGAATAGCTGGTGCAGCAACGGCAGTTGCCCGCCGCGAACGTTGTGTTCGAGCAGTTGCGCCAGCAACAGTGCGCGGGCCAGTTCAAGGGTGCTCCAGTCGCTGTCGGCCACGGCCTGTTCGCGCAGATGGCGCTTGCACTGGCTGCTCAGCAGCGCTGCGGTGTCGGCGTCCGGGGAGCGGGCCAGCCGTTCCTGCGCTTCGCGCCACCATTGCAGCTCGGTCGGATCGAGCTGACGGATCAGGGCCTGCTGCCGCTCGGCCAGGCATTCGCGGCGCATGTCGAGTGCGTCCGTGGGCGGTACGATGACGTCCATGTTCATGTCGGTTTCACCCAGCGCTGAAAGTGGGGAAGCAGGAAAAACACCATCACGCAGAACAGGCTGCCCAGCGGCTGATCGGCCACCGCCATCACCAGCGCGTCGAACAGCGGCAGGGCCGCCAGCCCCGCACCGATGAAGGCGCGCACTTGCCGTCGCCGGGGATCGGCGAGGTGCTGCCGGTAGTGCCATCCCAGCCAGCCGAGCCACAGCAGCAACACCGGCCAGAACCACAGGTTGTCCGCGTACACCGCCAGGGCCAGCGGGCTGAGCATCAGGACCAGGGGCAAGCGGCTGAGCAACTGATTGCGGTGTTCCTGGCGGGCCAGGTAGGTCAGCCCGCTGATGTACACGCCCAGCAAAGCGGCGCAGAGCCAGATGGGCTCCGGCGGCACCGCCAGGCTGGCCGCTGCGGTGAGGTACAGCGCCGAGCGGCAGGCGCCCATCAGCCAGACGCTGTGCGCGTACTTCTTGTGCAGCAGGTTGTAGCCGAGGATGCAGCCCACCAGCAGGACGACGCTGCCCAGCAGCCAGTGCGGCTGCTCGGTCAGTCGGCTCAGGCCCAGCGCCGAGGCCGCCGCCAGTGCCAGCAACAGCCAGGCGGCGAGACGCACGTGTTCCCGGCTGACCAGGCCCAGGGTGATCGGTCGCGGGTTGTGGTGCAGCAGGTCCCAGTCGGCATCCAACAGGTCGTTGAGCAGCATGCCGGCCAAGTACAGCAACGAGAGCGTGACCAGCAGCAGGCTCCACACCAGCGACGACGGTGGCGTCAGGGCGCCGGCACTGCTGGCCAACAGCGCAGCGGCCAGGGTGTTGGTCCACACCGTCGGCAGGTTGGAGATCCGGCCCAGGGTCATCCAGGTCTTGAGGCCCGACATCTGGCTCATTGCGCGCAGCCCTCGTTCAAGGCAAGTGCCGTCGCACCGCGGGTGGACAGCCGGGTGAGCGCCTGTTCCATCAGCCGGTCGTCGATCTCATGCAGGTCGATCGATGCGCCGATGCGGTTCAGCAGCGGGATGGAAAGCTGCCCGCCCAAGTGCTGGCGGAACTCCTCCAGCCCGAGCAGCACCCGCGAACGGCCCTGCGCGTCTTTCAGTGCCAGTTCCGGCGGCGACAGATTGAAGCCGAGCCGGGTCAGCAGGCCCAGCACACGCTCGGTCTCGGCATCGCTCAACAGGCCCAGGGCATTGGCGTAGAGCCCGTCCAGTGCCATGCCCACCGCGACCGCCTCGCCGTGGCGCAGGCGATGGTGGCTGAGGTTCTCCAGCCTGTGCGCGGCCCAGTGGCCGTAGTCCAGCGGTCGCCCGTTGCCGCGTTCGAAGGGGTCGCCGGCGCCGGTGATGTGCCCCAGGTGCAGCTCGGCGCAGCGGCGGATGGCGTAGCGGCTGGCCGGATGGTCGAAGCGGGCGAGGGCGTCGGCCTGTTGCTCCATCCATTGGAAAAACCCGTCGTCCTTGATCAGCGCCACCTTCACCGCCTCGGCCAGGCCGGCGATCTGGTCGCGGCGGCTGAGGCTGGTCAGCAACTGAAAGTCGTTGATCACGGCGCTGGCGGGGTAGAACGCGCCGAGCAGGTTCTTCTGGCCGAACGCATTGATGCCGTTCTTCACACCGATGCCGGCGTCGTTCTGGGCCAGCACCGTGCTGGGGATGCGGATCAGGCGGATGCCCCGGTGGAAGGTCGCGCAGGCGTAGCCCACCGAGTCCAGCACGGCACCGCCGCCCAAGGCCAGGACGTAGCAGTGCCGATCCAGCCCGTGCTCCAGCATGTCGGCGTACAGCTGCTGCAGCACCTCGGCCGTCTTGCTCAGTTCGCCGGCCGGCACGGCGATGGGCGGGGCCTTCAAACGCAGCTCGCCGGCGTGGGCGGCGAACCAGGCTTCGATCTGTCCCGCCAGTTGCGGAGTGGCTTGCAGCAGCTGTTCGTCGGCGAACGCCAGCACGGTCACCGGGCCCCGTTGGCCGGCGGTGAGCTGTTGGTGCAGGCAGGGGTTTGACGGATCGAACAGATGGTCGGTGAACAGCACCGGATAGTCGTAACTCACGTTGAAGCGACCTTGCAGCGGACGCTCCGGCGCCGGCCTGCGCAGGCTCTTGAACAGGCTGTAACCGGCGATGAACAGACCCGGCAACACCATGCTGGCCAGGAGGGTCACCAGCAGCGCGTTCTGTTCGACGAGCAAGGTGCCGATGGCACTGTAGGCCAGCGCCAGGCCGGCATTGGCCAGGGTCGTCACCAGCACGAACGCGCGCAGCGGATAGCGCTGCATGCCGGCGGCCACCACCGAGGTTTCCGCCAGCACCGGCACGCCGCGCAGGCAGATCAACGACAGCGTGCCCAACCGTTGCGCCAGTTGCCCCGGCTTGCGCTGATGCAGCCCGAGACGGCCGGACAGCACCCGGAAATACCCGGCACCCAAGGCATACCCCAACCAGGCCCCCAGGCACAGGCCGATGAAGATCACCAGATACCCGCCGACACCGCCCAGGGCGGCCACGGCCAACAGCGCCACCATGCTCGAAGGCACCGGCAGCACGACGTCCAGGGCCAGCAGTGCGATCAGCACCAGGGCCAGGTTGATTTGCTGGGTAGGCGTGCGGGGAAGGTAGAGGTCGAGCTGGGCGATGAAGTCCTGGATCTGCTGCTCGAACAGCAGGAAGCTAGCGATCACAAGGCCCGAGAAGCAAAACACCGACACCCAGAAATGATCAGCTGGCCCGCGTGCGGAACGCACACGGTGCAAAAGACTGCGCTTCATCAAGCATCCCTCTTGATTCGTTTTGACTGAGATCCGTTTCAGTGACTAAAGGCAGTGTGCTGATGGTTTTCTGGGGAGGCGCCTCCTGGCTGGGTGATGGTGTTTTGATGTTATTTAAATGGAACTAACACAAAGCTAGACGGTCGCCGGGGTTTTGCAAGGGCACATCCTCCCACCGGGCGTTGACCGCGCGATGACGGTATTGGCTCAGCGTGGCGGCCATGTTGCGCTTGAGCGCGGGGCTGAATGAGCTCAGCGATTCGTAGCCCAGAGAAAGGGTGACGGTCGACACGTTGTCGGTGCCAGGCGCTGGGAGTGCGCCGCTGTCACGCTTAAAGATCATGCCCCTTTGATGTCGCAAGGTCGTCGCAGGCACAGGGCAAGCTGATTTCAATGTCCATTCCGCCTTGCGCACCTCGGCGCGCGGCGATCTCGCCGCCGTGGGCGGTGCAGATGGCCAAGGCAATCGAAAGCCCCAGCCCGCTGCCGCCCGCACCGCGGCTGCGCGACGGCTCCTGGCGCCAGAATCGCTGAAACACACGCTGCAGCGCCGCTTCGGACAATCCGGGGCCGCGGTCGCTGAAGATCAACGTGAATCGCTCCGGATCCGGGCGCCCCTGAATGTGCAGATCGCCCCCGGTGGCGGCGTAGCGCAGGTAATTGTCCAGAAGGATGTTGAAGAGCTGGCCGATGCGGTTGCGGTCTGCGCTGATCGGCAGCGGCGAAAGGCCGCTGACCTTGACCCCGCGCCCGGCGTCGGCCAACTGCGGCTTGAACCAGTTGATCCGTTCGTGCAGCAGTTCCTCGACGTTGAAGGTGGTTCTCGTCAGGGGCAACTGACCCGCCTGGGCGAGGGACAACAGAAGCAAGTCATCGACCAGCAGGTTCAGGTGCTCCAATTGATTGAGCACCAGACCGAGCTGCTCTTCATTGGCGGGGAACACGGTGTCCATCATCCCGCGAACCCGGCCCATCGCGGCGTTGAGGGGCGTGCGCAACTCATGGGCCAGCACGGCGCTGGACGCCTGCACTTCTTGTTCGTAGAGCCTGAGCCGGCGGGTCATGCTGTTGAAGTCGCTGGTCAGGCGTTGCATCTCCAGCGGCATTCTTTCGCTGACACGAAGGCTCACGTTGAGGTTGCCGCCGGCGACCTTCTGCGCCGCCACGGCAATCCCGATGAACCGCCTCGACAGCGGGCGCACCAGCAGAAAACCGGTGGCGACGATCAGCGGAAGCGCGGCGGCCAAGAGCAGGGCGATGGTCCACCAGTCGGCGCCGGTGATGCCGGGACGGATGTCATCGAAATGGTAATAGCGGGTGATGTAGGCCCACAGTTCGGCCTCATGGCCGGCGGGTTGCTCCATGAGCGAGGCGAAGCGCTGTTGCGCGTGCAGGGGAATGTTGGCGTTGACCTCTTTCTGCCACCATAGGTAGCGGACCCACATGATCATCGCCATCGAGACGACGGCGCTGCCGGCGATGATTCCCATGCGCCAGCCGACCCATTTCCACAGCGTGACCGGTTTGTTCATCGCTGCGGCCTCAATGGAAGCGGTAGCCGATCGAGCGCACCGTCACCAGCACACCAGTGATGCCCTGAAGCTCGAGTTTGCGCCGGATATTGTGGATATGCGTGTCGACCACCCGGATCAGCGCATCGCTGTCCGGCAGGCAGCGGGCCAACAGATCCTCCCGGCTGAACGCTTTCTGCGGCGAGCCCAGCAGGATCGCCAGCAGATTGAACTCGGTGGGGGTGAGGTCGACTGGCAGATCCGTGCCGTCCTCCTGAACCACACCGACCGAGCGGCTGTCGGTGTCCAGCCACAGTGACTCGAAACGCAGCCGGGACGCGGCCTTGGTGCCGGCCTGAACCCGACGCAGCACCGCATGCACCCGGGCGACGACTTCTTTGGGGTTGCACGGCTTGACCACGTAGTCGTCTGCGCCGTACCGCAGAGCGCCGAGCTTCTCCGGCTCATCGCCCATGGCGCTGACCATGATCACCGGCGTGTCGCCGCGCCGGCGCAGCGTCTTGAGCACCTCGGATCCGTTCATCACCGGCAGCATCATGTCGAGCAGCACCAGGTCGGGCTTGAGCCGCTGGTGCAGTTCGACGCCCATGAGTCCGTCCTTGGCGATCGCCACATCGAAGAAATCCCGTTTCAGGTAGGCCTCGAGAATGCTCGCGCTGTCGGCGTCATCCTCGACGATGAGGATCAGTTTGCTGGTCATAAGGGGCTCGAAGACAAGACTTGCCGCGGCCCGGGCAGGCGACGGCAAGGTACGGGGGAGGCTGGCGTGGCGTCAAAACGCGTAGTTTACACCCAGATAACTCACGGCCGTGGTGTCCTTGGTGATGATCGGGCTGTGGCGGACCTGGTCGGTGTAGTGGGTGAGTTCGACGCCGGCGATGGTCGACCAGTGCTCATCGAACGCGTGCATCCAAGTTAGTTCGGACGAGTAGGCATAGATGCCTTTGTCGGCCTTGTAGCTGGCGAAGCGCGACTTGGCGCTTTGTTGGTCGGTGACGCCGAAGTAGGTCTGGTTGAAACGCGCGTTGCCGGCGTGGGCATCGAAGCCCCAAGTGACCTTGTCGCGGGCGCCGTCGAACAGCTTGCTCTCGAACCCCAAAGCGTACTGATCGCCGCGTTTCTCTCCGCCGGTGCGCAGCTCGGCCTTGGCCCTCAGTGCCAGCCACGAGGTGAGTTGCTGGGCGGCATGCAGGTTGAGCACGGTGGAGCTGCCGACTTCGCCCATGCCTTTGAGCTTGTCCGAGCCGTAGCGGTACTTGCTGTCGCCGTCCGCGCGACCGGCGTCCTGGCCGATCGAGGCACTGGCGCTGAAACCTGAAGGCGACTGCCATTGCAGGCCCAGGCCTTCCTTGAGGTCAAAGAAAAACATCCCGCGTTCGACGCGAAGCATCGGCAGGGCCGTCGATGTGTAGTTCTCCGAGCCCAGGTAGCGAGGGCCGTAGGCAGCGCCGAGGCCAAGGGTGACATCGGTCTTGTCGCCCCAGAGGCCGGTGTCGCCTGCGCGCGGCTCATCGGCCTGCGCGCCGGTGGCGATCAGCGAGGCATTGAATGTCAGGGAGAGGATCAGACCTTTACGAAGTCCATTGATGACGCGCACGCGGGTATTCCTTATCAAGATCAAAAAGAGGGAGAGGGGCTTCGTCGGGGAACCGTCGATGAGGGTTTGCACGGTTCTGCAACGAGCAGACGGAGGGAGCTTACGGAGCCATTCACAAGGCCGGCTCAAGGGTTTTTCAAGATTTGATCAAGATGGGGAAAAGTTCTGGGCGTCGGTCACACCGATGAAAACCGCTTCCGATAATCGCTCGGCCCCACCCCGAGACGACGCATGAAGGCTCTCCTGAAACCATCGGTATTGGCATAGCCGACCGTGTCGGCCAAGCGCTTGAGGGAGACGTCCGAATCTTCGATCAGGCGCCTGGCGGCATCGATGCGGGCCAGCTCCACGAACTCCGCCGGCGTCGAGCCGGCCTCGGCCTTGAAGGTGCGGGCGAAGTTGCGCTCGCTCATGCCGGCGCGAACGGCGAGGGCAGGGACGCTCAAGTCCGCCTTCAGGTGCTGCAGCACATAATCCTGCACCTCCCGGATCACGCTGCGTTCGGCCGTCTGGGCCGCCAACTGCGCGCTGAACTGCGACTGCCCGCCCGGGCGCTTGAAGAACATCACCATCTCCCGCGCCACGCTGAGCGCCAGTTCCCGGCCGTGATCTTCCTCGACCATCGCCAGGGCCAGGTCCATGCCGGCGGTGACGCCCGCCGAGGTGTACACGTTGCCGTCCTTGATGAAGATGCTGTCGGCGTCGACCTGGGTCTGTGGGTTTTCCCTGGCCAATTTCGCGCTGGCGTTCCAGTGCGTCGTGACGCGACGTCCGTCGAGCAGACCGGCGGCCGCCAGGAGGAACGCGCCGCTGCACACCGAGCCGATGCGGCGCACCGATCTGGCCTGCTTGCGCAGCCAATCCTGCAGGGCTGGGTTCAGGGCGATCTCGTCGATGTGCGGGCTGCCGGCCACGAGCAAGGTATCGATCCGGCCTTTATAGGTCTCGAAGGTCTGATCGACGCTGAGCTTCAGGCCGCTTGAGCCTTTGATCATCCCCTTGTCGGTGCCGATCACTTCCACGCGATAGGCCCGTGGATTGCCCAATTGCTTGGCCGCTTCAGCGAAGACATCCGCCGGGCCGACCACGTCCAGCAGTTGTACGCGGGGGAAGGCGAGGAGTGTGATGCGCATGGTGTCTGTCCTGGTCGAATGATTGGCTGAATACGTCGTCATGCGACTGTTTCAGCCAAAGGCTCATTGGCTGAAAATAGCCACAACAGCAAATTCAGTCAAACGGGAGACTGCCATGAACACTGCCTGCACCCCCAGCGTCGCTGCGGCTCAATCGATAGCTGCCCGCACGACCTCCATCAAGAATCTGCCGATCAATCTGTTCGGCGCCGTCATGGGCCTGGCAGGCCTGGGGCTGGCTTGGCGCTTGAACGGTCAGTACTTCGGCATCGGCGGCCTGCTGGGTGAAGCGATCGGTGCGTTTGCAGGACTCGTGTTCGTGCTGCTGACGCTGGGTTACCTGGGCAAATGGGTCAAGCATCCGGAAGCAGTGCGCGGTGAGTTCAATCATCCGGTCGCCAGCAACTTTTTCGGCACGGTCACCATCGCGCTGTTGCTGCTGTCTGCGGTGGCGGCGCCTCATAGTGCGCTGCTCGGCGAGGTACTTTGGATCGTGGGCAGCGGATTGACCGTGCTGCTGGCCGGCCTGGTGGTTTCACGGCTGCTGTCGGGCAGTCAGGATCCGTCCAATGCCGTGCCTGCCTGGCTGATTCCCGGCGTCGCCACCCTGGATATCGCGGTCACCGGAGCGCACATGCCCATGGCCTGGGCTGCCGAGTTCAATCTGTTCGCCATGGCCGTGGGCGCGGTGTTGGCGCTGGTGTTCTACAGCCGAATCTTTTCGCGGCTGGTCCATCAGGCCGCGCTGGCCAAAGGCATGGTGCCGTCGCTGATGGTGTTGATCGCGCCCTTCGAAGTCGGCTTCCTGGCGTACACCAACGTGTTCGGCGAGATCGACCGGTTTGCCAGCGTGTTGTTCTACTTCGGCCTGTTCCTGTTCGGGGTGCTGAGCTTCAAGGTGTTCCGCCGCGATGTGCCTTTCGCGCCTTCGTGGTGGGCCATCAGCTTTCCCATCGCAGCCCTGAGCAACGCCGCGCTGAAGTATGCACATGCCCAGGACAGCATCCTGCTGACGGCCATCGCTGTGTTCATCCTGCTGTTCCTCACAGCGGCACTGACGGTGTTGACCGTGAAGACACTGGCCAGCCTGGTGCGCGGCAAGCTGTTGGCCAACTGATTGACGTCTACCTCCCCTTTGGCGAGCCCTGAGCGGCTCGTCTTTTTTTTACCCTCGAAAAAGGTTTTGTCCCATGACGTACGGCACCTCCTGGCTGCTGCTGATCCTCGCCGGTTTTCTGGAGATCGCTTTTGCGATCGGCCTGAAATCCGCCAATGGCCTGGAGAGGCCTTGGATTCTCGCCGGCACCTTGGTGGTGTTGGTTGGCAGCTTGTCCTTACTGACGATGGCGCTGCGGATCCTGCCGGTCGGAACGGCCTATGCAGTGTGGACCGGTATTGGCGCGGCGGGGACGGCGCTGGTGGGAATGTACTGGTTGGGGGATGGGGTTTCGTTTTGGCGGTTTTTCTGGATCGGGTTGATTCTGGTGAGCGTCGCGGGGCTTCGTTGGGGAGTGTGAGCGGCCAAGTCACTCCTGCCAACCTGGCCTTGAAAGATGCTCGGCAAAGAAATCGGAAAGGGCTTGAACCTTTCTCGGCCTTGCACGCGCTGACGGGGTCACGAAATACAGACCGCCTCGCGTCATGTGCCACTCAGGCAGGATGCGTTCCAGACGTCCATCGGCCAGGTATTCGGCGGCGATGAACTCCGGAAGCTCAGCGATGGCCACCCCGGCCAGCAATGGCGCGACCAGGGCGTCAGCGTTGGTGACGCGCAACGGGCCGTTGGGTGTTACATCCTGTTCGCTGCCGTCATCGTGGGTGAAGCGCCATACTTGGCTTCGTGCCCGATAGGCGTAGCTCATGCACGCATGGGCGGCCAAATCGCGCGGATGGGTCGGATGGCCATGCAGGGCCAGATAGGAGGGGGCTGCCACCAGGTGCTGGCTAACCGAACAGATCCGTCGAGCGACCAGAGAGGAATCGGGGAGGGCAGCGATCCGCAGTGCCGCGTCGAAGCCGTCGGCGACCAGGTCAACGGTTGAGTCCGACAGGTGCAGATCCAGCTCAAGCGCCGGGTAGCGCGCCAGCAGCTCAGGGAGTAACGGTGTGACCCAGCGCAGGCCGAACGACATGGGCACGGCCAGCCGCACCAATCCCCGCGGCTGCACAGAGAGTTCCTGGGCGTCGCTTTCCATTTCTTCGGCCTGGCGATACATCGCACTCGCTTGCTCGACCATGCGTCGGCCGAACTCCGTCATCGAGAGTTGGCGTGACGTGCGGTTGAACAAGCGACCACCGAGCCGTTCCTCCAAGCGCGCGACCGCTCGCGACACCGTAGGCACCGACACACCCATGGCCCGTGCGGCGGCCGCGTAAGAGCCTTCTTCGGCCACTTTGGCGAACATCGCCAGCCCTTCGAAATCCGGAATTCTTGGCATTTCAATTCTGCAATGATGACTTTCAAATGATTCTATTTTGAAAACATCCCGAGGTCGATACGCTTCTCCCACACCAAATCACAACCCCCACGGGAGAAACATCATGAGCAAGAAACTCGAAGGCAAAATCGCACTGGTAACCGGCGGCACCACCGGCATCGGCCTCGCCACCGCCAAACGCTTCGCCGAGGAAGGCGCCCACGTCTACATCACCGGCCGCCGCCAAGCGGAACTGGACAAGGCCGTGGAACTGGTCGGCAACGCCACGGGCATCGCCGTCGACTCCACGCGGCTCGACCAACTCGATGCGCTGTATGCCCGCATCAACCAGACCCACGGACGCCTCGACGTGCTGTTCGCCAACGCCGGCGGCGGCTCCATGCTGCCACTGGGCGAAATCACAGAAGCCCACTACGACGACACCTTCGATCGTAACGTGAAAGGCGTGCTGTTCACCGTACAGAAGGCCTTGCCACTGCTGGCACAGAACGCGTCCATCATCCTCACGGGCTCCACGGCCGGCAGCTCGGGCACCGCGGCGTTCAGCGTCTACTCAGCCTCCAAAGCCGCGGTACGGGCCTTCGCCCGCAGCTGGATCCTGGACCTGAAGGACCGCGCAGTCCGGGTCAACACCCTGAGCCCAGGCGCGACCCGTACGCCCGGCCTGGTCGACCTGGCTGGCCAAGATGCAGCGCAACAGCAAGGATTGCTCGACTACCTGGCTTCGCAAGTGCCGATGGGACGAGTGGGTGAACCCGTCGAGATCGCCAATGCGGCGGTGTTCCTTGCGAGCGATGATTCGAGCTTTGTGAATGGGGCTGAGTTGTTTGTCGATGGGGGGCAGGCGCAGGTTTGAGTCTGACGGTTTGCGAAACACGCTGCGGTGGCCTGCAGATGTTGGATCGCCGGGCTGCCGCGGTGTTTTGTGCGCGGTGCTGCCGCCGGTCAGGTGGTGTTGGCTGTCGTAGCGGTACTCGGTGACGAGCTTCTGGCCAGCACCGCGGCGTTCGCGATCAGGCTGTAGTGGACGGGCGCTGGAACAGGTTATTTTTACGATGAGTAATGGACTGTATGCACGCAATCATTATCGTCCATGTAAGTGATAAAGCTGAGAACCGTATCGGTTATCCAGAAAGGAAAGCCGGTTGTTTCAGATAGAACCATACTTAAGTCAGTAGAGGACTGCAGCTTCCAAGCATGGGTATTCTTGTCAGTAACAATAAGTATCGGATTTTCTAGATAATCTAGTGTGTTGATTTTTTTCCAAAAGTCCGGGTCGTATATTTTTGTAGGGTTATTTAGGTGTGCAAGGTCCAAATTTTTGACCTTCTGGATAAAGAATTTTCTATTAGTTCTATCGTTAGATTGTTCAGCTCTTCCGTATTGAGCTCTTTGCTTCTTATGTTGTTATTTTTAAGGGCGATATTGATTTCTTCTGCTAGGTAATTCACGGTGGATCTCCAGTTCTTGTACGTGAATCAGGTAATGACTCTAGAAGGATATGCCTTCTTACGGCACCGCCCACCTCGTTATTTTGAGGGTCTGCAGGGTCAACGACAGATGGAGCTTTGCCGCCTTTTTTATAGTTATTTTATTCTTCTGAACTCCAGGCTGCATGTTCATCTATAGCGTGTCGAAACCAGGTATTAAAGTTTTTGTAAGTATTATGAAGCTCCCAGCCTTCTGAGGCAAAAGTGTGAATGATGAAAACCTGAGGATTGTGGCAGTTGTCATTGCCGTCGAAGCAGGCAATGTCATCATTTGCGTTGAACTTTGCGAAGGGTATTAAATCTCTTTTGGGGTAAAGTTTTTTCAGGGTGTGGTACCAGCAGTCAACGCTTCCATCTTCGAAAACAATGAGCCACCACGGTTCAATGTCGACTTCCGGGGTTGCACTTATGGCATCTATAAAGCTTTCCGGGAAAGAAAATGAGCTTCTGTTTTTTATATCTAAGTAATGTTTCATTCTTTTCCGCTCAGTTTTGGTAGTTCATGCGACCCGTATGGAGTTTCTTTTCCAAAGCGTTTTGGTGACTGTTTTCCTACTCGCAGTTCGATTGCTTGCCCCCAAGAGTCTGGCTTTTTAACTCATGTCGTAGGCTATAACGGGTAGTCACATTTCCATGGTGGCGTGAAAAGGGCGGGGTTTATGTTTAGGTGCTCTAGGTGTTTATATAGATCGGCTTCTGAGTTTGCTTCTTCTAAATTGACTATCGTAATGTCTTTGTCATCGATTCCGTCGCTAGCTTCAATGGTCTTTTGGGAAATTGTGAAAACCACAATCGCAAAGCGTGAGTCCTTTGTGCTGTGTATGAAGTCGTAGTATTGGTGCGGCGTTGTTAATTCGTACTTGTAAATTGCATATATGGAAGCCCACGTTCTAAATAGTGGGTTTTCAGATTTAAGCTCTTGCGCGATATTGTCATAGCCTTTCCCCTCCAGTCCGAACCAGACGGCGCGTGGGATCGTAAGATCGTTACTCATTTTGACCCTCAAAATGGTTTGGCCAGTAGAATCGAAAGATTTTTCGACCTTTTGGATGTAGTTAAAGGTGTCGCATAGCTGGATCAGGTTGCCGTGGGCGTCGTAGGTGTAGTGGCACTGAAGCAGCTGGTTCTTGTCGCACTAGCTTACGCTACGGGCCAGCAGGCAGCCCTATTCGTCATCTTTATCCTTGAGCTCATGCGGAGCTGCATGCAGGGGGGCGTACTATTAATCTATGGGTACTCGCATGTCCAAGGGGGAGTAAATAGTTCAGAGCACATTTCAGTGTTCTGGAATTTCAGACAGAGCCTAACTTGTGGGTTTCCAGAACTTAATGTTTTCCATGTGGCGTTCGATATCATCCATGTCATCCTCTCCGATCGTCGAGTCAAAACTTGAGCTGATAATTTTTCGAATTTTTGCAAGACGCTGAGTTACTTTTTCATCATCGATAAAGTCAGTCGTCGCTCTTCGGTACTCTTCGATTGGTTTGTCAGCGTAGTAGCTGCCCATTTTGTGAAGCGAGATTAGAATAAACTCAATCTCTGCTAAGGTATCGAGAGCGTCCTCCCCAGAGAGTACTATTTTTTTGTTTTTATCAAGCATTATTTTCTCCGGGTGAAAGTTGGATTTTCAAGTTTTAGATTGCCCTTGATTGTGAGTTCCATAGTGCCATATCTAGGGTTTTTTACCCATTCCAGTTGAGACTCGGGTACGTCTGTTTCAATATAATCTCTACCTCGGCCTCTTCCTATTTGGTATTTTTCTTCGGCCTCAAGTTGACTAAGTGGTTTTTTATTGGCGGGTTCAACATAGACTCGATTGTTATCTTGAGCTTGAATTACACCATCACTTTCGATTCCGGTGGATCCTCTTCTGTTGGTGTAATGTCGGACACGAACTGTTTTTTCACCGCGAGGAGCAGGAACTGCTGGTTCACCTTCATTGGTTTTCGCCTTTCCTGTTGGGTTCTCGGTATCGCCTGAAGAACTTGATTTCCCTTTGGGACATTCTCCGCTCAACCCCAACGGATCCACCCACCCCGTAGGGTTAGGCACGTACTGGTAGTTGTTCAACCCACCCGCCAGCTTGATCGGATCCGGCGTCAGGAACCGTCCAGTCCCCGGATTGTAGTAGCGATGCCGGTTGTAGTGTAGGCCTGTCTCCGCGTCGAAGTACTGGCCCTGGAAGCGCAGCGGGTTGTCGATTTCGGCCACGTCGAGGGCGGCGAGGTTGCCGTAGGCGCGGTACTTGGCCGACCACATGATCTCGCCGCTGTAGTCGGTGAGTTCCTGC
>NZ_NEIU01000023.1:0-83924 GCF_002113595.1 Pseudomonas sp. B3(2017) | reverse complement strand
CAACTTCAACCACTTGCGCTTTCGATCTCTCGTCAGCGGGAGGCGAATTCTACAGCGTTGCACGCTGCTGTCAACACCTCTTTTCTCCGCTTTCGACCGGGAGGATCGAAACGCCGAAAGGGCCAAACAGCACCACCCTCTTCGACTCCCTCCGGGCTTCGCTGAACTGAAGCGACCCGCTGCCGAAAACTTCGCAACTCGTTGAATCTCAAGGAGTTTTCCGCTTCGACTGCGCCGGAAGTGGGGCGAATTATAGAGAACTGAAATCTGCCGTCAACACCTTTTTCATATTTCTGTCATATCGGTCAAGGCACCCCGAAAACAAGAAGGCCGACCTCTTCGAGGTCGGCCTTCTTTTCCCTCTATTTACAAGCTAGGGAACGCGAACTGCGAGGCTTCATGGCTCGAACGCTGCGGCCAGCGCTGGGTGATCGCCTTGCGGCGGGTGTAGAAGCGCACGCCGTCCGGGCCGTAGGCATGCAGGTCGCCGAACAGCGAACGTTTCCAGCCGCCGAAGCTGTGATAGGCCACCGGCACCGGCAGCGGCACGTTGACGCCGACCATGCCGACTTCGATCTCGTCGCAGAACAGCCGCGCCGCTTCCCCGTCGCGGGTGAAGATGCAGGTGCCGTTGCCGTATTCGTGATCGTTGATCAGTTGCATGGCTTCTTCCAGGCTGTTCACCCGGACAATGCACAGCACCGGCCCGAAGATCTCTTCTTTATAGATACGCATCTCGGGAGTGACGTTGTCGAACAGGCAGCCGCCGAGGAAGAAGCCTTCTTCGTGCCCCGGTACGCTCAGGCCGCGACCGTCGACCACCAGGGTCGCCCCCGCCGCCACGCCGTCATCGACATAACCGCTGACCTTGTCGCGGGCCTGACCGGTCACCAGCGGCCCCATGTCCAGGCCGCAGGAAGTGCCGGCGCCGATCTTCAGTGCCTTGATCTGCGGCACCAGTTTGGCCACCAGGGCATCCGCCACTTGGTCGCCGACGCACACCGCCACCGAAATCGCCATGCAGCGCTCGCCGCACGAACCGTAAGCCGCGCCCATCAGTGCGCTGACGGCGTTGTCCAGGTCGGCGTCCGGCATCAGCACCGCGTGGTTCTTCGCCCCGCCCAAGGCCTGGACGCGCTTGCCGCGCTTGGTGCCTTCGGCATAGATGTATTCGGCGATCGGGGTCGAACCCACGAAGCTCAGTGCCTTGACTTCCGGCGCCTCGATCAGCGCATCCACGGCCGCTTTGTCGCCATGCACGACACTCAGCACACCTTTGGGCAGGCCCGCTTCCAGCAGCAACTGAGCAATCAGCAGGGTCGAGCTCGGGTCACGCTCGGACGGTTTGAGGATGAAGCAGTTGCCGCAGACGATGGCCAGCGGGTACATCCACAGCGGCACCATGGCCGGGAAGTTGAACGGCGTGATGCCGGCCACCACGCCCAGCGGCTGGAAGTCGGACCAGGCGTCGATGTTCGGGCCGACGTTGCGGCTGTACTCGCCCTTGAGGATTTCCGGGGCGGCACAGGCGAACTCGACGTTCTCGATGCCGCGCTTGAGCTCACCCACGGCGTCTTCCAGGGTCTTGCCGTGCTCTTCGCTGATCAGTTGGGCGATGCGCGATTCGTTCTGCTCCAGCAGTTGCTTGAAGCGGAACATGACCTGGGCGCGCTTGGCCGGCGGCGTGTTGCGCCAGGCCGGGAATGCTGCCTTGGCCGCGTCGATGGCGTGCTGGATGGTTTCGCGGCTGGCCAGCGGCAGCTTGTGGATCGCCTGGCCGGTGGACGGGTTGAACACATCGACCGCGCGACCGTTCTCGGTCACCAGTTCGCCATTGATCAAATGCGGGATAACGCTCATCGGGAACTCCTGAATTTGTCCACAGGCCCCCATGGCCGGGTGCCTGCTATTTGTAGGTCTATATAGAGAGAAGAATCAGTCGAGCTTGTTCAGCACGTCGCCGACCGCGTCGAACAGACGGTCGAGGTCTTGCGGCTTGCTGTTGAAGGTTGGGCCGAACTGCAGGGTGTCGCCGCCGAAGCGCACGTAGAACCCGGCTTTCCACAGCGCCATGCCGGCCTCGAACGGACGCACGATGGCGTCGCCGTCGCGGGCGGCGATCTGGATCGCGCCGGCCAGGCCGTAGTTGCGGATGTCGATGACGTTCTTCGAACCCTTCAGGCCGTGCAGCGCATTCTCGAAGTGCGGCGCGACTTCGGCCACGCTCTGCACCAGGTTTTCCTTCTGCAGCAGGTCGAGGGCCGCGATGCCGGCGGCACAGGCCACTGGGTGCGCCGAGTAGGTGTAGCCGTGGGGGAATTCCACCGCATATTCCGGCGTCGGCTGGTTCATGAAGGTCTGGTAGATCTCGGTGCTCGCGATCACCGCACCCATCGGGATGGCGCCGTTGGTGACTTGCTTGGCGATGCACATCAGATCCGGGGTCACGCCGAACGTGGTGGCGCCGAACATGGTGCCGGTACGGCCGAAACCGGTGATCACTTCGTCGAACACCAACAGGATGCCGTGCTGGTCGCAGATTTCGCGCAGACGCTTGAGGTAACCCTGCGGCGGCACCAGCACGCCGGCGGAACCGGCCAGCGGCTCAACGAAGACCGCCGCGATGTTGGAGGCGTCGTGCAGTTCGATCAGCTTCAGCAGCTCGTCGGCCAGGGCGATGCCGCCCTGCTCCGGCATGCCGCGGGAGAAGGCATTGCTCGCCAGCAGGGTATGCGGCAAGTGGTCGACGTCCATCATCGCCTGACCGAACAGCTTGCGGTTGCCGTTGACGCCGCCCAGGCTGGTGCCGGCGATGTTCACGCCATGGTAGCCACGGGCGCGGCCGATCATTTTGGTCTTGGTCGGCTGGCCTTTCAGGCGCCAGTAGGCGCGCACCATTTTCACCGCAGTGTCGGCGCACTCGGAGCCGGAGTCGGTGAAGAACACGTGGTTCAGGTTGCCCGGGGTCAGCGCGGTGATTTTCTCCGCCAGCTGGAACGACAGTGGGTGGCCGTACTGGAAACCCGGCGAATAGTCGAGGGTGCCCAGCTGCTTGGTGACCGCTTCCTGGATTTCCTTGCGGGTGTGCCCGGCGCCGCAGGTCCACAGGCCGGACAGCGAGTCGTACACCTTGCGGCCCTTGTCGTCGATCAGCCAGCTGCCCTCGGCGCCGACGATCAGGCGCGGATCGCGCTGAAAGTTGCGGTTCGCGGTGTACGGCATCCAGTGCGCGTCCAGCTTCAGTTGGCTGGCCAGTGGCGACGACGCGTTTTCAGGCATGTTCATGGGCAAAACCTCGCAGGGCGATAAGCGGCAGGGAGATGAAAGTCGTTGTTGCAGCTACGTTGCCACGCCGATAAAGTCGGTGAAATTCAACTTTTCTAACCTTCAGTTAGAACACCGCTAAACATTGAGCCTTTGAACATGAGCAGCCGCCGCCCCGATCCGCTGGCCCAGGTCAGCGACTTTGACATTCGCCTGCTGCGCATCTTCCGCAGCGTGGTCGAGTCCGGCGGGTTCTCCGCGGCGGAGACCGTGCTCGGCATCGGCCGCTCGGCGATCAGCCAGCAGATGAGCGACCTTGAGCAGCGCCTCGGCCTGCGCCTGTGCCAACGCGGGCGCGCCGGGTTCTCCCTGACCGAAGAAGGCCGGGAGGTCTATCAATCGGCGCTGCAACTGTTGAGCGCGCTGGAAACCTTCCGCACCGAGGTCAACGGCCTGCACCAACATTTGCGGGGTGAGCTGATCATCGGTCTGACCGACAACCTCGTCACCCTGCCCCACATGCGCATCACCCATGCCCTGGCGCAACTGAAGGAGCGCGGGCCGGACGTGCAGATCCAGATCCGCATGATCGCCCCCAACGAAGTCGAGCAAGGCGTGCTCGACGGTCGCCTGCACGTCGGCGTGGTGCCCCAGGCCAGCGCGCTGTCGGGGCTGGAGTACCAGCCGCTGTACAGTGAACGCTCGTTGCTCTATTGCGCGGTCGGGCATCCGCTGTTCTATGCGGACGACAAGCAACTGGACGACGAGCGCCTCAACAGCCAGGACGCCATCGCCCCGACCTTCCGCTTGCCGGCTGAGATCCAGGCGCACTATCAGGCGCTCAACTGCACCGCCAGCGCTTCGGACCGCGAGGGCATGGCGTTCCTGATCCTCACCGGGCGCTACATCGGTTACCTGCCGGATCACTACGCCAGCCTCTGGGTGCAGCAGGGACGTCTGCGGGCGCTCAAGGCCGGCAGCCGCTTCTATGACCTGAGCCTGGCTTCGGTCACGCGCAAGGGACGGCGGCCGCATCTGGTGCTGGAGAGTTTTCTCGACAGCCTGGCGGCCACGCGCTGAAATCCGTGCGCCCCAGCGCCATCGCCAGCAGGCTGGCGCCTGCACGGGGTTTATCGCACCAGGTCTTGTCTGGGACGTGCGGGTGCGCTATCAACGCCACTGGTTTCCCCAACAAAACCGACCCGGAAGCGCCTATGACCCTTGAAGTCCCAGCCCATGGCGGCAAGCCCGCCAGCCGCATTCGTCAGAAGAACGAAGAGACCATCATCAAAGCCGCCGAAGACGAGTTCGCCCGTCACGGGTACAAAGGCACCAGCATGAACACCATCGCCACCAAGGCCGGGTTGCCCAAGGCGAACCTGCATTACTACTTCACCAACAAGCTGGGGCTGTACGTGGCGGTGCTGAGCAACATCCTCCAACTGTGGGACAGCACCTTCAACACCCTCACCGCCGACGACGATCCGGCCGAAGCGCTGACCCGCTACATCCGCGCCAAGATGGAATTCTCCCGGCGTCAGCCGCAGGCCTCGCGGATCTTCGCCATGGAGGTGATCAGCGGCGGCGAATGCCTGACCGAGTATTTCAACCAGGACTACCGCGCCTGGTTCCAGGGCCGGGCAGCGGTGTTCCAGGCCTGGATCGACGCCGGCAAGATGGATCCGGTGGACCCGGTACACCTGATCTTCCTGCTGTGGGGCAGCACCCAGCATTACGCCGACTTCGCCACACAGATCTGCCGGGTCACCGGCCGCAGCAAACTGACCAAGCAGGACATGGAAGACGCCGGCGACAACCTGATCCGCATCATCCTCAAGGGCTGCGGCCTCACTCCTTCTATATAAGACGCTTATGCCATTCACCCTCAGCGGCCTTTGCGAATTCCGCGAAGAGATTCGCAAAAGCCGTTTCATCACCTTCGCCGCACCGATCGACAGCCCCGCCGAGGCGCAGGCGTTCATCGAACGGCACAGCGACCTGAACGCCTCGCACAATTGCTGGGCCTGGAAACTCGGCGACCAGTACCGCAGCAACGATGACGGCGAACCGGGCGGCACCGCCGGGCGGCCGATCCTGGCGGCCATCGAGGCCCAGGACTGCGACCGGGTCGCGGTGCTGGTGATCCGCTGGTACGGCGGCATTCAGTTGGGCACCGGCGGCCTGGCCCGGGCCTACGGCGGCGGGGCCAACAAGTGCCTGCAGGCAGCGGCGAAAACCGAGCTGGTCAGTCGCGTGCCGCTGCGCTGCGCCTGCGCCTTCGGCGAACTGGCCTTGGTGAAACTGCGGGTGGCGGAACTCGGCGGGCTGGTGGAAGAGGAAAACTTCACCGCCAACGGCGTCGAATTGCGACTGGCCGTCGGTTCGGCGCAGATCGAGGCACTGCAAACGCAACTGGCCGATTTGAGCCGCGGGCGGATCGTGCTCCAGCGCTGAGGCCCGCCGAGGCACCCTGACCGCTTATTCCACACAGTTGCCCACATCGCCTGTGGGCCCGGCTGTGGATAACCTGAGCACATCCCGCTGTAACCCTTCTGTCATGGGGCTTTGCGGGGTTTGTTCACTTTTCGCCCAATTTGCCGATCGAAAAGCAAATTCCACACTAAAACAATCAGTTAGCTCGGTTTATCACCTTTGGAAGAAAGCCGGGCGGCGCTTATGCCCGGCGTTTGCGCTTGCGCACAAATACTGTGGAGCAACCTGTGGATAAGCCGTTCATGGCTGGCGCAGCCGCCGATCCCGCAAGGTTCCCACGGGCTTGATCGTTTTTTGACCAGCCCACGACGCGCAAAACCTGTGCCGGAGCAACGGCCTCGGCGCCAAGTGGCGTCTGCTCATGCAGCCTTTTGGGGTTGAGCGCTCTGCATCAATGGCCGCCGGCCCCTGCCGCAGCGTGGTTCTGACCAGATGGCCAGGAAACCGCTTTATCCACAGGCAGCACCTGGGCGATTCCCCACGCCAGCTCAAACAGCAGGAAGCCCAGCAACAACGCGCTGGCGCCGTGCACCCAGGCGTAGGCTTGCCAGGTCGCGAAGAGAAACCTCGCCACTGCGTCGTACCGACCGTACAGCGGTTGCGGATCACGGATCCGCAGCACCGCCCATACGCACACCACTGAGCCCAACAGGTTCGCCATCAGCAAGTGCTCCGGGGCAAACGCCGGCAGCTCTCCGGGCAGACCCAGTGCCCGGCCCAGCACCGTCAAACCTTCATGCACCCAGGCAAAACTCCACGGTGTGGCAAACGCCGCCGTCACGATCAGGTCATACCAGGCACTGCCGCGCACCAGGCGGCGATACTGCGTTGAAGTCCACATCGTCCATGCTCCGAACATTCAGGGAGCACTCACGCTAAAGCCTGGAGTATGCTCCAAGGTCAAACACTTTCGGGATGTCCCAGATGCGCATCGGTGAGTTAGCCCAGGTCAGCGCCGTCAGCCGCGACACTTTGCGCTTCTACGAGCAGCGCGGGCTGATCGCCGCACAGCGCACGGCCAACGGCTACCGCGACTATCCGCCGGAGACGGTGCAACTGGTGCTCTACATCAAGACCGCCCAGCGCCTGGGATTCACCCTCAACGAAATCGGCGGCAGCGTCGCCGCGCTGTGGCAGGCGCCCGACCCGGACAGCGCCGTCGCGCAACTGCTGCGCGACAAGCTGCAATTGATCGAAACCCGCATCAACGAACTGGGCGCCCTGCGCGCCGAGCTGCAGCAGCGGCTCGGCCAGGCTTGCCCGCTGAACCCACGAGCCTGAACATTCAAGGAAGCCCTTCATGTCCGCAAAAACCGCACTGATCATCGGCGCCTCCCGAGGCCTGGGCCTGGGCCTGGTTAAAACCCTGCTGGCCGACGGCTGGCAAGTCACCGCGACCGTCCGCGATCCGCAGAAGGCCCAGGCGCTGCAAGCGCTGGGCAAGGTGCGCATCGAGAAACTCGACATGGACGACCAGCAAGCCGTGATCGCCCTCAGCCAGCAGCTCAAGGGCGAGACCTTCGATCTGCTGTTCGTCAACGCCGGGGTCAAGGGCCCCGAGGTGCAGACGCCCGGCGGCGCGACGCTGGCGGAGGTCGGCCAGCTGTTCTTCACCAACGCCGTGGCACCGATCAACCTGGCCCAGCGCTTCGTCGGGCAGATCCGCGACGGCAGCGGTGTGCTAGCGTTCATGAGTTCGGTGCTGGGCAGCGTGACCATGCCCGACGCGCCGGAACTGGCCCTCTACAAGGCCAGCAAGGCAGCGCTCAATTCGATGACCAACAGCTTCGTCACCCAGTTGGGCGAGCAGAAGCTCACCGTGCTGTCGCTGCATCCGGGCTGGGTGAAGACCGACATGGGCGGCGAAGGCGCCGACATCGACGTGGACACCAGCACCCGCGGCCTGGTGGATCAGGTGGATGCGTTCGCCGGCAAGGGCGGGCATCATTTCGTCAACTACAAGGGCGAGACCATTCCCTGGTGATCCCCTGCCCGCTCCCACAGGGCTTTTGGGTGGCCGCAGATTCTGCATTCACCCCAAGCTTCCTGTGGGAGCCAGCCTGCTGGCGATGGCGTCAGTGAGGGCAGCGCATTTGCGGGGGCTGTCCGGTCGGAAGCGGCTTGCCCGCGGCACGGTTTTGCCCGACACTGCGCACCTCGCCCCCGCGGCGACCCTGGATCAGCAGACAGGGCAACACTGAGCTGGCAACCCTGAACCCTACTTTCAGAGGAGCCGGCCACCATGCCTGCGACCCGTATCTGGCTACAGAATCCCCTCGCGATCTTCACCGCCAACCACCTCGACGCCCGTGGCGGCCTGGTGCTGCAGGACGGCCTGATCGCCGAAACGCTCGCCGCCGGCCAGCGACCGTCCGCGCCGTGCGATCAAGTGTTCGACGCCCGTGAGCACGTCATCCTGCCGGGCCTGATCAACACCCATCACCACTTCTACCAGACCCTGACCCGCGCCTGGGCGCCGGTGGTCAACCAGCCGCTGTTCCCGTGGCTGAAGACCCTGTACCCGGTGTGGGCGCGCCTGACGCCGGAGAAGCTCGCGCTGGCCACCAAGGTCGCCCTGGCCGAACTGCTGCTGTCGGGCTGCACCACCGCCGCCGATCACCATTACCTGTTCCCGGACGGCCTGGAGAACGCCATCGACGTGCAGGTGCAGAGCGTGCGCGAGCTGGGCATGCGGGCGATGCTCACCCGGGGCTCGATGAGCCTGGGCGAGAAGGACGGCGGCCTGCCGCCGCAGCAGACCGTACAAGAAGGCCAAGTGATTCTGGACGACAGCCAGCGCCTGATCCGCGAGTACCACGAGCGCGGCGACGGTGCGCAGATCCAGATCGCCCTGGCGCCGTGCTCGCCGTTTTCGGTGACCCCGCAAATCATGTCGGCCAGCGCCGAACTCGCCGACAAGCTCGACGTGCGCCTGCACACCCACCTGGCCGAAACCCTCGACGAGGAAGACTTCTGCCTGCAACGGTTCGGCCTGCGCACCGTGGACTACCTGGACAGCGTCGGCTGGCTCGGCCCGCGCACCTGGCTGGCCCACGGCATCCACTTCAACCCCGACGAAATCGCCCGCCTCGGCGCCGCCGGCACCGGCATCTGCCATTGCCCGAGCTCGAACATGCGCCTGGCGTCCGGCATCTGCCCAAGCATCGAACTGACCGCCGCCGGCGCGCCGCTGGGCCTGGGCGTGGACGGTTCGGCGTCCAACGACGCGTCGAACATGATCCTCGAAGCACGCCAGGCCCTGTATATCCAGCGCCTGCGCTACGGCGCCGAAAAGATCACCCCGGAACGGGTGCTGGGCTGGGCGACCAAAGGCTCGGCGAGCCTTCTGGGGCGCACCGACATCGGCGAGCTGGCGGTGGGCAAGCAGGCCGACCTGGCGCTGTTCAAGCTCGATGAACTGCGGTTCTCCGGCAGCCACGACCCGGTGTCGGCGCTGCTGCTGTGCGGCGCGGACCGGGCCGACCGGGTGATGGTCGGCGGCCAGTGGCGGGTCATCGACGGCCAGGTCGAAGGGCTGGACCTCAAGGGCCTGATCGCTGACCACAGCCAGGCGGCCCGGCAACTGATCGCCGGCGCCTGATCCTCGGGCATCCAGGGTGGGAGCGACGGTATTGCTCCTGCCTTGCGGTGCCTCGACCGACGCCATCGCCAGCTGGCTGGCGCCCAGCGTTTTTGTCCGAGCCGCACGATGATCGCCCGGTCAGGTTTTGCCATCTGTTGCGGCGCACATCTGTAGAATGCCCGCCAACCGCACCAGATGAGAAAAGACCATGTACGACTGGCTGAATGCCCTGCCCAAGGCGGAGCTGCACCTGCACCTCGAAGGCTCGCTGGAGCCCGAGCTGCTGTTCGCCCTGGCCGAACGCAACAAGATCGCCCTGCCGTGGAGCGACGTCGACACCCTGCGCAAGGCCTACGCCTTCAACAACCTGCAGGAATTCCTCGACCTGTACTACCAGGGCGCCGACGTGCTGCGCACCTCCCAGGACTTCTACGACCTGACCTGGGCCTACCTGCTGCGCTGCAAGGCACAGAACGTGATCCACACCGAACCGTTCTTCGACCCGCAGACCCACACCGACCGGGGCATCCCGTTCGAGACCGTGCTCAACGGCATCGCCGCCGCCCTGAAGGACGGCGAGCAGCAATTGGGCATCACCAGCGGCCTGATCCTGAGCTTCCTGCGCCACCTGAGCGAAGACGAAGCGCAGAAGACCCTCGACCAGGCGCTGCCGTTTCGCGATGCGTTCGTGGCCGTGGGCCTGGACAGCTCCGAGATGGGCCATCCGCCGAGCAAGTTCCGGCGGGTGTTCGACCGCGCCCGCAGCGAAGGCTTCCTGACCGTCGCCCACGCCGGCGAGGAAGGCCCGCCGGAGTACATCTGGGAAGCCATCGACCTGCTGAAGATCCAGCGCATCGACCACGGCGTGCGCGCCATCGAAGACGAGCGCCTGATGCAGCGCATCATCGACGAGCAGATCCCGCTGACCGTGTGCCCGTTGTCGAACACCAAACTGTGCGTGTTCGACCACATGTCCCAGCACAACATCCTCGACATGCTCGAACGCGGAGTGAAGGTGACGGTGAACTCGGACGACCCGGCGTACTTCGGCGGTTACGTCACCGAGAACTTCCACGCGCTGCACACCCACCTGGGCATGACCCAAGACCAGGCCAAACGCCTGGCGCAGAACAGCCTGGACGCACGGTTGGTAAAACCCTGACGCCGAAACTGCGCAAGCCCGCCTGCCGGCGATGGGGCCATGGCATTCAACCTCTCCGTTGACTGGACATCCGCCATCGCCGGCATTCGGGCTCCCGCACCCGCATCGCCGCTACGCCATCTCCAGCTCGGGCTCGCGGACAAACCGATGGATTTCCCGCTGCCCCGCCGCCGTCAGCTGCAGCGCCCGGGACTCGTTGAGCAGCATCAGCCAGCCCGATTGCATGAACAGCTGGAGCAACGCCGCGCCGAGCGAGCCGCCCATGTGCGGGCGGCGTTCGCTCCAGTCCGGACAGGCGCAGGCCACCTGCACGTTGCGATGGGCCAGGGCCTGGATGAACACGCCCCGGGCCGCCAGTTGCGTGGCCCCCTTGTGGGTGACCGCGACCCGTTGCTCAAGCTGCTCGATCCAGCCGGCATCGAGCAGGCTCTGGTAAAGATCGGCGGCCAGCGTGCCGCCCAGGTGGTCATCGCAAAAGCGCGCGCGCAGCAGCGGCGACGGGGCCGGTCGCGGCCGCAGAATCGGTGCGGTGCCGGTGAGCGCTGGCGGAATGTCCCGGGGGGCGCTGGCGATCGAGGCACTGGCCAGTGCCTCGATCGCGGCCCCGACCTCCGGCGCCGCCAAGCGGAAAAAGCGCTTGCGCCCACGGTTTTCGACCTTCAACAGACCACCGGAGGACAACCGCGTCAGGTGCGCGCTGGCCGAAGACGGCGACAGCCCTGCCAGCAGGGCCAGTTCCTCGGTCTGCCGGGCCGAACCGTCCATCAGCGCCCACATCATCGCGCTGCGCTTGGGATCGGCCAGCAACGCGGCGATCTGGCTGATGCAAGGTGCATGTTCCATGTATTCACTCCCTGTTGAATCGATTCGACTACTGCCCGCGGGCATCTTGACCGGTCAAGGACCGACGGCCAAGGCGCGCCGGCGGCCGTGCAGCGGACCGCTCGCGCAAACGCCCGGGCAGGCACGAGGCGAGCGCTAGTATAAGCGCGATGGTCGCCGCGTCCCGCGCCGGGACGGGCTTGAGTGGTGATTGATCCTGAGGGAAATTTCTCTATTTGCATGCGACTAATGATCAACCGCGCGCAAAGCGGGAAACCGGCTACCCACTTCCGCGCATCGGCTGGCGAGCATCGCCCGCAAAAGGTTCACCGGCTTACTCAACTGAGCGCGATGGGCGCACAGCAGATTCAGCGGAGCCCGCTCACACAGCAGCTCAGGCAGCAGCACCCGCAGGCGCCCGGCCTCGACATCCGCCGCTACATCCAGCCAGGACTTGTAGGCGATGCCCGCCCCCGCCACCGCCCACAGGCGCACCACGTCGGCATCGTCGCTGAAGCGGTCGCCGCTGACGGTCAACCCGACCTCGCGCTTGCCGTCGTGAAAGGTCCAGTGGTCGTGGACCCGGCCGCCGAGCATGTACAGCAGGCAATTGTGCTGCGCCAACTGCTCCAGCTGGCGCGGCTCCCCGCACCGTTTCAGGTAGGCCGGCGCTGCGCACAGCACGCGGCGGTTGTCGGGCGCGACGGGCAGCGCCACCAGGCTGGAGTCTTCCGGCTCACCGTAGCGCAGGGCGATGTCCACCGGTTGCCGGAACAGGTCGGCGATGCGGTCGCCCAGCAACAGGCGCACGGTGAGCCTGGGGTGTTCGCGCTGGAACTCGTCGAGCCACGGCAACAGCAGGTTGCGACCGAAGTCCGAGGGCGCGGACAGCTGCAAGACACCGCTGACCTGATCCTGCCCGCTGGCCAGCAAACGCCGGCCTTCATCCAGGCTGCCCAGCGCCGCCCGGGCGTATTCGAGAAACCCCTCGCCCTCGGCGGTCAGGCGCAGGCTGCGGGTGGAGCGCGCCAGCAGACGCGCGCCCAACTGACGTTCGATGCGCTTGAGCGCCGCGCTGGCCACCGCGGCGGACATGTCCATCACCCGCGCCGCCGCCGACAGGCTGCCCAGGTCCGCCGCCCGCACAAACAGCTGCAAGTCATCGAAACGCAGCATCCCGACCTCGATTATCAAAAAACCATTGAAAGAGACTGTTCTTTTAGCCGGTTTTATCGCGCACCGAAATAGCCAATGATCCACCCCATCGAACACATCACGCTTGCGGAGCCGAACATGTCCCAACCCTTCACCGCCATCGCCACCCTGATCGCCAAACCCGGCCGGCAAGAGGCCCTCGAACAGCACCTGCGCGCCCTCATCGCACCGACCCGTGCCGAGGCCGGCTGCAGCCAGTACGACCTGCACCAGGACCTGGCCAACCCGCTGGCCTTCTACATGATCGAACGCTGGGCCAGCGACGAAGCCCTCCAGGCCCACGACGCCAGCGCCCACATCCAGCATTTCCGGGCGCAGGCCGGCGAGTTCCTCGAACACTTCGAACTCAAGCGCCTGCGCGCCATCGCCTGATCCCTTTCCCTTTTCCCGGAGTCCCTCATGAAAGCCATCGCCTATTACGCGTCCCTGCCGATCAGCGACGAGAAATCCCTGCAAGACATCGAACTGCCGGAACCGGTCCCCGGCCCCCGCGACCTGCTGGTGGAAGTCAAAGCCATCTCGGTCAACCCGGTGGACACCAAGGTCCGCCAGAACGTGGCGCCGGAAGGCGGCGCGGCGAAAGTGCTGGGCTGGGACGTGGCCGGCACGGTCAAGGCGGTCGGCAGCGAGGTGACGCTGTTCAAGGCCGGCGACAAGGTGTTCTACGCCGGCTCCATCGCCCGGGCCGGGGGCAACAGCGAGCTGCATGTGGTGGATGAGCGGATCGTCGGCCACATGCCCAAGTCCCTGGGGTTTGCCGAAGCCGCCGCCTTGCCGCTGACGGCCATCACCGCCTGGGAACTGCTGTTCGAACGCCTGCAGATCCGCGAAGGCGCGCAAGACGAAGGCCAGAGCCTGCTGATCGTCGGCGCGGCCGGCGGCGTCGGCTCGATCCTGACCCAACTGGCCAGCCGCCTGACCGGCCTGACGGTGATCGGCACCGCTTCCCGCCCGCAGACCCGCGACTGGGTGAGCGCACTGGGCGCCGACCACGTGATCGACCACAGCCAGCCGCTGAGCGAAGCACTCAAACGCGCCGGCATCGGCCACGTGACCCATGTCGCCAGCCTGACCCAGACCGACCAGCATCTGGACCAACTGGTCGAGGCCCTGGCGCCGCAAGGCAAACTGGCGCTGATCGATGACCCCAAGTCGCTGGACGTGACCAAGCTCAAGCGCAAGAGCCTGTCGCTGCACTGGGAGTTCATGTACACCCGCTCGCTGTTCGAGACCGCCGACATGCTCGAACAGCACAAGCTGCTCAACCGCGTAGCCGGGCTGATTGACGACGGCACCCTGAAGACCACGGTCGGCGAGCACTTCGGCCGCATCACCGCCGCCAACCTGCGCCGCGCCCACGCGCTGCTGGAAAGCGGCAAGGCCAAGGGCAAGATCGTGCTGGAAGGCTTCTGATCCGCAGGGCTGACGGTGCCGTCCGACGGCGGGCGGCACCGTCAGTCCGAGAATTGACCCTTGTCACAAATGCGATCGCATTCGGGTCTACAATCGAGACCTCTGCGATGCAATCTTTTACGTACGGGAGGTCAGCAATGAAGATCCTGATAAAAGAAGTGGCAAAGTCCCAGTGGCAAGTCCGTCTTGACCAGCACGCCGTGACCTTCCGCAGCGAGGCCGAAGCCTTGGCCTTCACCCGCACCCTCGAAGCGCGCCTTCACGCGCCCCACCGGATCCCCGACCCCGGCCAGCAACGCGCCGCCGGCTGACCCAAGCGCCTCAGGCCTCGGCCTGCGCCAGCGCCAGCGCCAACGCACGGGCATTCTGCAAACGACGGGTGAACACCGCCGCGCTCACCACCAGCAGTCCGCACAGGCTGATGACCATGGCCATCGGCATCGCGCTGCCGTCGTGCAGCACGCCGACCAGCGCCGCCGCCCCGGACGCCACGCTGAACTGCAGGAAACCGAGCATCGCCGACGCGCTGCCGGCCCGGGCGCCCTGGCCGTTCATCGCACAGGCCGACGCATTCGGCAGGATGCAGCCCAGGCTGGCGATGCAGATGAACAGCGGAATCAGCAGCGGCCACAGCGCAGCGGTATGCAGCGCACTGACCGCCAGCAGCGTCAGCCCGGCCGTCAGGTACACCCAGACCGCACGCGCCAGCAGGAACGCCGGGCCGCGCTTGGCCAGCAGCCGCGCATTGACCTGCGCCACCAGAATGAACCCCGCCGCGTTGGCGCCGAAGAACCAGCCGAAATGCTCGGCCGGGACGCCGTAGAGTTTGATCAGCACGAACGGTGAACCGGCGATGTAGGAAAACATCCCGGCGATGGCGATGCCGCCGGTCAGGGCGTGGCCGAGATAGATCGGATCCTTGATCAGCCGTCCGTACTGGCGCAGCGCGCCGGACAACGGTTGACGCGGCACATGGGCCGGCAGACTTTCCGGCAGGCCCAGCGCCACCGCCACTCCGGCCAGCGCGCTGAAGCCGGTCAGCGCCAGGAAGATCGACTGCCATCCCGTGGTGTTGACCAGCAGGCCGCCGAGCATCGGCGCCAGGATCGGCGCCAGCCCCATCACCAGCATCAGTTGCGAAAAGACCTTGGCCGCGCCCACCGCGTCGCACTTGTCGCTGACCACCGCCCGGGAGATCACCATCCCCGCGCAGCCGCCGAGCGCCTGCACGAACCGCGCGCCGATCAGCCACTCCAGGCTCGGCGCATAGGCGCACGCCAGGGAGGCGACGGTGAACAGGCCGATGCCGGTGAGCAGCGGAATGCGCCGGCCGAAACGGTCAGCCACCGGGCCGTACAGCAACTGGCCGAAAGACAGCCCGAGGAAATACGCCGCCAACGTCAGCTGAACGTGTTTCTCATCGGTGCCGAACGCCTGCGCCATGGACGGGAAGGCCGGCAGATAGAAGTCGATCGCCAGCGGGCCGAAGGCGCTCAAGGCGCCGAGAATCAGAATTGTACGCAGGTTCATCAGGCATCCAGGTCGGGCAAGGTGTCGGGCATGGGACAAGCCCGACAGTCTAGCCGCGCCGGGACGCCTCGGACAGTCCGGTAGCTCGCTATCTATCGAACCGGTCAGGCAACCTTGACGGCGTAGCCTTCCTCGCTGATGGCGGCGATCACTTGTTCGGCGCTCAGCGCACTCTCGACACCCACTTCCCTGGCCGCCAGATCGACCCGCACGCTGGCGGCGGGATCCTTGCTCTGCACCGCCTGGGTGATGGCCCGGACGCAGTGACCGCAGGACATGCCTTCTACCGTGAACACTTGCATGGAACGACTCCTTTTCGAGTGAGGTTGCCGGCAGTCTCAGGCTTGCCACCATGGCAAGGTCAAGTTCTGCGAACAACTGCCGGGCTGGCAATCGACGCTTCAGTCGGCCAAGCTGCGTGCATCAATGACTCGATTTCAGGAGATTCAGCCATGCGCTGGTCAGTTTTCAGCCTGTTTGGCTTCCTCAGTCTCTTTGCCGCGATCCCTTCGGCGCACGCCGCCGCCGAGGATTACGGGGTGCTGATCATTTCCCGCGAGCGCCTGGAAGTCTCGACCCCCTGCGAGATCGGCATCTACATCCAGGATCAACTGTCGGCGCGGCTGTTCCAGGAACAGAGCACCTCGTTCAACCTGCCGCCGGGCACCGTGTCGCTGCGCCTGAAACTGCTGCCGGGGCAAATGCCGGGCTGCAATCCGGGCATGCTGGCGCCGGGTTCCCAGGACATCACGCTCAAGGCCGGCGACGTGCAGAAATACCGGATCGCCATGACCCGCGACGGCATGTACCTCAAGCGCACCGGGCTGGGCTACTGAGCCTTGATTCCTGCTTTGCGGTGTCTGGGCGGGCGCCATCGCCAGCAGGCCGGCTCCCACAGGGAATCTCGCCTGACACCGCGGAACACTTGTGGGAGCCAGCCTGCTGACGATAGGCCCCCCAAGTGCACCGCCCTCCCCTGCGACAACCTGGCGATTGGCGCTTGACCTTGCCCGCATGGCAAGGTTGATCCTTGTAGGCATCCACTACAGGGAGTACGACCGATGTCCGAATCCATCACCTTCGACCTGCCCATCGCGGGCATGACCTGCGCCAGCTGCGCCGGTCGGGTCGAGCGGGCCTTGAGCAAGGTCAGCGGCGCCAGCGCCGTGAGCGTCAACCTCGCCACCGAGCAGGCCCGCGTGCAGGCGCCCGGCGACAGTCTGCCGGCGCTGATCGACGCCGTGGCGCACGCCGGCTACAGCGTGCCGCAGCAGACGCTGGAACTGAGCATCGACGGCATGACCTGCGCCTCCTGCGTCGGCCGGGTCGAACGCGCCTTGGCCAAAGTCGCCGGGGTGAAGCACGTCAGCGTCAACCTCGCCAACGAACGGGCCCACCTGGAACTGCTCGGCGCCGTCGACCCGCAGCGCCTGATCGCCGCCGTGAGCAAGGCCGGCTATTCGGCCAGCGTCTTCGAGCTTGAGCAGCCCGGCGCCGACACCCAAGAACAACGCCTGAACCATGAGCGCTGGGCGCTGTTCTGCGCCATCGCCCTGGCCTTGCCGCTGGTGCTGCCGATGCTGCTGCAACCGTTCGGCGTGCACTGGATGCTGCCGGCCTGGGCGCAGTTCGCCCTCGCCACGCCGGTGCAGTTCATCTTCGGCGCACGGTTCTACAAGGCGGCCTGGAAAGCCGTCCGCGCCGGGGCCGGCAACATGGACTTGCTGGTGGCCCTGGGCACCAGCGCCGGTTATGGCCTGAGCGTGTACGAATGGGCCACCGCCGCCGGGCGCATGCCGCACCTGTACTTCGAAGCGTCGGCGGTGGTGATCGCCCTGGTGCTGCTGGGCAAATACCTGGAAAGCCGCGCCAAGCGCCAGACCGCCAGCGCCATCCGTGCGCTGGAGGCGCTGCGGCCCGAGCGTGCCGTCCAGGTCGTCGAAGGCCGCGAACAGGACGTGGCCATCAGCGCCTTGCGCCTTGACGACATCGTGCTGGTCAAACCCGGCGAACGTTTCCCGGTGGACGGCGAAGTGCTCGAAGGCCAGAGCCATGCCGACGAAGCGCTGATCAGCGGCGAAAGCCTGCCGGTGCCCAAGCGGCCGGGGGACACGGTCACCGGCGGCGCCATCAACGGCGAAGGCCGCTTGCTGGTGCGCACCACCGCGCTCGGTGCCGAAAGTGTGCTGGCCCGCATCATCCGGCTGGTGGAGGACGCCCAGGCGGCCAAGGCGCCGATCCAGAAACTGGTGGATAAAGTCAGCCAAGTGTTCGTGCCCACCGTGCTGGTGCTGGCGCTGGCCACACTGGTCGGCTGGTGGCTGTACGGCGCACCGCTGGAGACGGCGCTGATCAACGCCGTCGCCGTGCTGGTGATCGCCTGCCCGTGCGCCCTCGGCCTGGCCACGCCCACCGCGATCATGGCCGGCACCGGCGTGGCGGCGCGCCACGGGATCCTGATCAAGGACGCCGAGGCGCTGGAGCGCGCCCATGAGGTCAACGCCGTAGTCTTCGACAAGACCGGCACCCTGACATCCGGCACCCCGCGCATCGCCCACTTCAGCGCACGGGACGGCGACGAAGACACCCTGCTGAAACAGGCCGGCGCCTTGCAGCGCGGCAGCGAACACCCGTTGGCCAAAGCGGTGCTGGACGCCTGCGCCGAACGCCGGCTGAGCGTGCCGGACGTCAGCGACAGCCAGTCCCTGACCGGCCGCGGCATCGCCGGCCACCTCGACGGGCGGCGCCTGGCCCTGGGCAACCGCCGGCTGCTGGAGGAGAGCGGACTGGGCGCCGGCACGCTGGCCGACGCCGCCAGAGCCTGGGAGGCCGAAGGCCGTACCCTGTCGTGGCTGATCGAGCAAGGCCCCGAACCCCGCGTGCTCGGCCTGTTCGCCTTCGGCGACACCCTCAAGCCCGGCGCCCTGCCCGCCGTGCAGCGCCTGGCCGCTGAAGGCATCCACAGCCACCTGCTGACCGGCGACAACCGCGGCAGCGCACGGGCGGTCGCCGAGGCGCTGGGCATCGACAGCGTGCACGCCGAAGTGCTGCCGGCGGACAAGGCCGCCACGGTCGCCGAGCTGAAGAAATCCGGCGTGGTGGCGATGGTCGGCGACGGCATCAACGACGCCCCGGCCCTGGCCGCCGCGGACATCGGCATCGCCATGGGCGGCGGCACCGACGTGGCCATGCATGCGGCCGGCATCACCCTGATGCGCGGCGACCCGCGCCTGGTGCCGGCGGCCCTGCAGATCAGCCGCAAGACCTACGCCAAGATCCGCCAGAACCTGTTCTGGGCCTTCGTCTACAACCTGATCGGCATCCCGCTGGCGGCGTTCGGCCTGCTCAACCCGGTGCTGGCCGGTGCGGCGATGGCGCTGTCCAGCGTCAGCGTGGTGAGCAATGCGCTACTGTTGAAGACCTGGCAACCCGAGGATCCGGAGGACAACCGATGAACATCGGCCAAGCGGCCCGCCACAGTGGCCTGAGCGCGAAGATGATCCGCTACTACGAGTCGATCGGCCTGCTCCAGGCGGCCCACCGCACCGACAGCGGCTATCGGATCTACGGCGACGGCGACCTGCACACCCTGGCGTTCATCAAGCGCTCGCGCGACCTGGGCTTTTCCCTGGAGGAGGTCGGCAAGCTGCTGACCCTATGGCAAGACCGCCAGCGCGCCAGCGCCGACGTGAAGGCCCTGGCCCGCCAGCACATCGACGAGCTGAACCAGAAAATCCGCGAACTGGGCGAACTGCGCGACACCCTGCAGGACCTGGTGGAGCACTGTCACGGTGACCACCGCCCGGACTGCCCGATCCTCAAGGAACTGGCCTCGGGGTGCTGCGCGCAGCCGGTCCGCGCTTGAGATCCATCGCCAGCAGGCTGGCTCCCACACTGGCATCGTGATTCACGCCAATCACTGTGGGAGCTGGCTTGCCAGCGATGGGGCCAGAACATTCAACATTGGGAGAGGCTGTCAGGCCGCTATCGCTGGCAAGCCAGCTCCCACAGGTACTGCGAATCCACTCAGGATCGGCGCTCATCCCAAACCATTGCGGGAGATTGACTGCAAGCGACAGGGCCGGCACAGCCAAATCTCGGTTGGCTGTCTGGCAGCTATCGCCAGCAGGATTTCAGTGTCCGGAGTCACTCGCTCACTGCATCCACGGCGGCGTCGGCGGCTCGTCGGACTTGCCCGGGGGCGCATCCTCCGCTTCACGCAGGGCCCGGCGGCGTTCCTCCTCGCGGCGGGCGGCTTCGATCTCGCGCATCACCCCACCGACATCCGCCAGCTCTTCGGAGTCGGCGAACTCACCGGTCAACACGCTGCCCGGATGCAAGGTGCCGGCCTCGTAGAGCGCCCACATTTCCTTGGCGTAGCGGGTCTTCTTCAGCTCCGGGGCGAACCGGCCGAAGTACGACGCCATGTTGCCGACGTCCCGCTCCAGCATGCTGAAGGCGTGGTTGTTGCCCGCCGCGTCCACCGCCTGCGGCAGGTCGATGATGACCGGCCCGCTCGGCGCCAGCAGCACGTTGAACTCCGACAGGTCGCCGTGCACCAGCCCGGCACACAGCATCAGCACGATCTGCGAGATCAGGAACGCGTGGTACTCACGGGCCTGGTCCGGCTCCAGCACCACGTCGTTGAGCCGCGGGGCCGCGTCGCCGTGCTCGTCGGCCACCAGTTCCATCAGCAGCACGCCCTCCAGGAAGTCGTACGGCTTGGGCACCCGCACGCCGGCGTTGGCCAGGCGGAACAGCGCCGCGACCTCGGCGTTCTGCCAGGCGTCCTCGGCCTCCTTGCGCCCGAACTTCGAGCCCTTGGCCATCGCCCGGGCCTGCCGGCTGTTGCGCACCTTGCGGCCTTCCTGGTACTCGGCCGCCTGACGGAAACTGCGTTTGTTCGCCTCCTTGTAGACCTTGGCGCAACGTAACTGATTGCCGCAGCGCACCACATAAACAGCTGCTTCTTTACCGCTCATGAGCGGGCGCAGCACTTCGTCGACCAGACCGTCTTCGATCAGGGGTTCAATGCGTTTTGGAGTCTTCATCAGCTTTTATTGTGGGTCCTTTATAACCAAACACGCGAATGTCACTCGTTATACGGCAATCCTCGCGTCACGGGGAGGGGTTGCCGACCTGTGAACCTGCGATGCACACACTGTGCCGGAACGTGGCGAATCATAGCCGAGCCTGAGCGGACTGTTATCGGCGGATCCCGAAGGCATTTGCGACAGAATCTGACACAGGGAGCCGCCGCCCGAAGGATTTTTCCGCGCGGCCCTCAACTTCCCTCTCCGCCAGCCGAAGTCCTCAGAGACAGAGGATTTTGTCCGACAATCGTTCCCCGAAAAAGAACGAAGCCGCCCCGAAGGATCCGGACGCTGCACAACGTTTTTCGGCTGCCAATAACCGCGAGTCATCTGCACTGCGTGGGCTAACAAGAAAATCTGGAGCGCGGATGAACATCAAACAGAAGTTGACTTGGGCGTTTGCGATCATCGCCTGCTTGCCGGTGGTGCTGGTCGCCACCCTGGTGGTACTGAACCTGCGCAGCGATGCCCGGGACGAATTCGTCGACGGCAGCGGACGCGAGATCCGCCAGGTCAGCAACGCCATGCAGCTGTTCTTCGACGGCATCAGCCAGAACGTCGACTACCTGGCGACGCAACCGCTGATCAAGAACACCGACGACAGCCTCAAGACCTACATGAGCGCCAACGCCGAGAGCGTCCCCCAGGGCGAGATGGACAAAAAGGTGTTCGCCTTCCTGCAGGACCTGGGCAATAGCCACCCGGCCTACGCCTATGCCATCGTCGGCACGGCGGCCGGCGGCTACGTGTCGTGGCCCGACGACCCCAAGCTGAACAACTACGACCCGCGCCAGCGCCCCTGGTACAAGGCCGCCCAGGCCAAGCCGGGCAAGCCGCTGCGCACCGCCGCCTACTACTGGGCGCAGGACGACGCGACCTACGTCAGCACCGTGCGCACCATCGACAACAAGCTGGGCGCCAACGGCGGCGTGGTCAGCATCGACGTGACGCTCAAGCAGCTCACCGAGATCGTCAAACAGATCAAGCTCGGCGAAACCGGCTACCTGATGCTGCTGGAGAACAGCGGCACGGTGCTGGTGGATCCGAAGCGCCCGGAACACAACTTCAAGGCCCTCGACAGCCTCGGCGACGGCTATGCGCAACTGGCCAAGGCCGGCAAGGGACTGGTGGAAGTCGAGCTGGACGGCGAACGCTACATGGCCAACGTCTGGCCGTCGGAGCAACTGGGCTGGACATTCGTCGGCCTGATCAAGCGCAGCGACGTGATGAGTTCCGCCACCCAGCTGACCTGGCTGATCGCAATCATCGCCGCGGTGCTGGCGGTGGTGTTCGCGGTGGTCGGCGCCAGTTTCGCCAGCCTGATCGTGCGGCCGATCCGCAGCGTGGCCAGCGGCCTGGAAGGCATCGCCCAGGGCGAAGGCGACCTGACCAAGAACCTCGACATCCGCGGCAGCGACGAAACCGCGCAACTGGCCAACTGGTTCAACCAGTTCCTCACCGCGATCCGCAGCCTGATCCAGCACATCGGCGGCGCGGCGGGGAAAATCCTCGCCACCTCGCAGAGCTCCACCCGGGTCTCCGGCGACATGGCCGAAGCCGCCGGGCGCCAGCGCGAAGCGGTGGACATGGTGTCCACGGCGTTCCACGAAATGGTCGCCACCGCCAACGAAGTCGCCCGCTCGTGCAGCCAGGCCGCCGAGTCCGCCGACAGCGGCCAGCGCCAGGCGCGCCACGGCCAGCAGCAGATCGACGCGGCGGTGAACAGCGTCGACCAGTTGAGCCAGGAGCTGGAGCAGTCGGCCCAGTCGATGCAGCAGCTGGAGCGCGACAGCAACGACATCCAGTCGATCCTCGGCACCATCCGCTCCATCGCCGAACAGACCAACCTGCTGGCGCTCAACGCCGCCATCGAGGCGGCCCGGGCCGGCGAGCAGGGCCGCGGCTTCGCGGTGGTGGCCGATGAGGTGCGGGCGCTGGCCAAGCGCACGGCGGACTCGACGGCGGAAATCGACGGGCTGTTGGGCAACCTCGCCCGCCGCACCAGCGAAGTCACCCAGCAGATGCGCGCCAGCCTCGACGTGTCGCAGCAGTCGGTGGCGCGCATCGGCGAAGCGCGGGAAAGCTTCGGCCAGATCCGCGAATCGGTGGACGTGATCCGCGACATGAACACCCAGATCGCCACGGCCGCCGAAGAGCAGCACCAGGTGGCCGAAGACATCAACCGCCACATCAGCCAGATCCATGGCGATGCGCAACTGGTGGCGGAACTGGCGAACTCGGCGCGGCTGGACTCCCAGAGCCTGGCGGGGCTGTCGAACGAGCTGGACGGGTTGGTCAGACGCTTCCGCACCTGACGTTTTCTGCGGCGCCTTCACTGGCGCCATCGCCAGCAGGCTGGCGATGGCGGCCGAGAGGCCGCCGACAGTCCCTCAGCGTTCGAGGATGGCAGTGACGCCCTGCCCACCCGCCGCACAGATCGAGATCAGGCCGCGCCCCTGGCCCGCCGCGTCCAGCAGCTTGGCCAGGTTGGCCACGATTCGCCCGCCGGTCGCGGCGAACGGATGCCCGGCCGCCAGCGAACTGCCCTTGACGTTCAGCCGGCTGCGGTCGATGGCGCCCAGCGGCGCGTCGAGCCCCAGACGGGTCTTGCAGTAGTCCGCATCCTCCCAGGCCTTCAAGGTGCACAGCACCTGGGCGGCGAACGCTTCGTGGATCTCGTAGTAGTCGAAGTCCTGCAGGGTCAGGCCGTTGCGCGCCAGCAGACGCGGCACCGCGTAGACCGGCGCCATCAGCAGCCCCTCGGCGCCGTTGACGAAATCCACCGCCGCCGCTTCGCCGTCCCGCAGGTACGCCAGCACCGGCAGCCCCCGCGCCTGCGCCCATTGCTCGCTGCCCAGCAGCACCACCGAGGCGCCATCGGTCAGCGGCGTGGAGTTGCCGGCGGTCAGCGTACCCTTGGCGCTTTTCTCGAAGGCAGGCTTGAGGGTCGCGAGTTTTTCCAGGGTCAGGTCCGGGCGCAGGTTGTTGTCGCGGGTGAGGCCCAAAAACGGCGTGGTCAGGTCGTTGTGCCAGCCTTCGCTGTAGGACGCCGCCAGTTTGTGGTGACTGTCCAGCGCCAGCAGGTCCTGGTCTTCGCGGGAGATGTTCCAGGTCTGCGCCATCAGCTCGCAGTGCTCGCCCATCGAAAGGCCGGTGCGCGGCTCGCCGTTGCGCGGAAACTCCGGGATCAAGTGCCGGGGACGCAATTGCAGAAAAGTCTTGAGCTTGTCGCCCGTGGTCTTGGCCCGGTTGGCTTGCAGCAGGATCTTGCGCAGGCCTTCGCTGACGCTGATGGGGGCGTCCGACGTGGTGTCGACGCCGCCAGCCACGCCGCACTCGATCTGGCCGAGGGCGATCTTGTTGGCCACCAGCAGCGCCGCCTCAAGGCCGGTGCCGCAGGCCTGCTGGATGTCGTAGGCGGGCGTGGCCGGCGACAGCCGCGAGCCGAGCACGCATTCGCGGGTCAGGTTCATGTCCCGCGACAGCTTCAGCACCGCCCCCGCCGCCACTTCGCCCAGGCGCAGGCCGTGCAGGCCGTAGCGTTCGATCAGGCCTTCGAGCGCAGCGGTGAGCATCGCCTGGTTGCTGGCGGTGGCGTAGGGCCCGTTGGAGCGGGCGAACGGTATCCGGTTGCCGCCGATGATCGCGACGCGGCGCAGCTGAGTCATGAAAAGCTCCTTGTTGGATTGCAAACCTAAGCAAGTTCCTGGGGCATGGCTGTCTTGATCCAAACCCTGCGGCGCCCGATCCGCATTTCTGCGCAAGACCTGCTAAACCTCAGTGTTCAAGCGTAGGCCCTATTGCACGGACCGAACGATTGTTTGCCTTGGGCAGTCCACACTCTGAGCATCTTTTTCCGGAGAGCGTTCCATGTCTGACCGCTATATCGACTTCGCCAACTCGTCCCTCGGCCACCGCCTGGTCGGCGCCCTGGGCCTGCCGTCGCCGGTGCGGCTGGAGCGCTGGCAGGCCGGGCGCCTGCGGCCGGTGGAGGGCGCGCTGCTGATCGGCGGCGGGCCGTTGGCCGCCCGCGTCAGCGCCTTCGCCAACCGCCTGACCGACGCCATCTACCGCTACGGCGACGAACCGGCCTCCCTCACCGAGTGGATTCCCGGCGCGGGCCCGAAACTCAAGGCCGTGGTGTTCGACGCCAGCGACCTGCAACGCACCGATCAGCTCAAGCGCCTGCGCGAATTCTTCCAGCCGCTGATGAAGAGCCTCGACCGCTGCGCCCACCTGGTGATCCTGGGCCGCGCGCCGGAGTCGCTGGACGATCCGTTCGCCGCCAGCGCGCAACGGGCGCTCGAAGGGTTCTCCCGTTCGCTGGCCAAGGAGCTGCGCAGCGGCGGCACCCTGCAGCTGATCTACGTCGGCGACGGCGCCGAGGACCAACTGGAAGGCCCGCTGCGGTTTTTCCTGTCGCCCAAGAGCGCCTTCGTGTCCGGGCAGGTCATCCGCCTCCAGGCCTGCAGCACCCAGGTCAGCGACTGGACACGCCCCCTGGCCGGGCGCAAGGCGCTGGTGACCGGCGCGGCACGGGGCATCGGCGCGTCCATCGCCGAAACCCTGGCCCGCGACGGCGCCGACGTGATCCTGCTCGACGTGCCGCCGGCCAAAAGCGACCTGGAGGCCCTCGCCGCACGGCTGGGCGGGCGCGCCGTCACCCTCGACATCTGCGCCGAGGACGCCGCCGCGCAACTGACCGAACAGTTGCCCGACGGCCTCGACATCCTCGTGCACAACGCCGGCATCACCCGCGACAAGACCCTGGCCAACATGACGCCGGACTTCTGGGACGCGGTGCTGGCGGTCAACCTCAACGCCCCTCAGACACTGACCCAGGCCCTGCTCGACAGCGGCGCCCTGCACGACCACGCACGGATCATCCTGCTGGCCTCGATCAGCGGCATCGCCGGCAACCGCGGGCAAACCAACTACGCGGCGAGCAAGGCCGGGCTGATCGGGCTGGCCCAGGCCTGGGCGCCGACGCTGCAGGCACGGGGCATCAGCATCAACGCCGTGGCGCCCGGCTTCATCGAGACCCAGATGACCGCGCACATTCCGTTCGGCCTGCGCGAGGCCGGCCGGCGCATGAGTTCCCTGGGCCAGGGCGGCCTGCCCCAGGACGTCGCCGAGGCGGTGGCGTGGCTGGCGCAGCCGGGCACCGGGGCATTCACCGGGCAGGCCTTGCGGGTCTGCGGACAAAGCGTGTTGGGGGCCTAGGCATGAGCAACGACTGGCAGACACTGGAGCGCGAACCGGGCTTGCCCGGCCTTTACCTGCGGGCCGCGACCCGCCGCAAAATCACCGGCACCACCCTGCCCGACCTGGGCCTGCGCTGCTGGGTGGACGTCGATGGCCGGCGGCTGGCGGCCTACCGCACCGTCTGCGGCTTCGCCGACGACGGCCTGCTGCCGCCGACCTATCCGCACATTCTGGCGTTCGCCCTGCAGATGCGCCTGCTGACGGACAAGGCGTTTCCGTTCCCTTTGCTGGGGCTGATCCACCTGAGCAACCGGCTCCGCGTGCTGCGGCCGATGGGCGGGGTCAGCCGGGCGCTGGTGGGCGTGCAGGTGCGCAACCTGCAGCCCCATCCCAAAGGCGCGACCTTCGATCTGCTGACCACCCTCGACGATCAGCTCGGGCCGCTGTGGGAAGCCGAAAGCCGGATGCTGTGCCGCGGCGTGAAGCTTGAGGGCGAGCCGCAGGCCTCGTCGTGGGAACCGTCGCTGCCCCTGACGGAAGTGGCGCAGTGGAACGCTCCGGCGGACATCGGCCGGCGATACGCCAAGGTGTCCGGCGACTGCAACCCGATCCACCTGAGCGGCCCCAGCGCGAAGCTGTTCGGCTTCCCCAGCGCCATCGCCCACGGCCTGTGGAACAAGGCCCGCACCCTCGCCGCGCTGGCCGACCGGCTGCCCAAGGCCAACCTGGAGGTGACCGTGCACTTTCGCAAACCGGTGCGCTTGCCCAGCGAGGTGACGCTGCTGGCCAGCGCCGCCGGTTCCAGCGGCGAATTGCGCCTGACCGGAGCCGCTGGACTGGAGCACATGGTGGGCGACTGGCGACCGGTCGCTTGAGCGGGGTTCCGGCCGGCGGCTGAGCCACCGGGCGGGAGCACGCTCCCTCGCCGAAGGCGGTGGGGCGACCTGGAAATTGTGTGTATATCACTTAAGTTTTTCCGCACCGCCCGCCCCTGCCGCGCCAAACGCCGCCATTGATTTGCAAGGCTTTTTTCGGCGCACCTATCACCACAGGATTAGTCCTTAGGCAGCATCCGCCGCCCCTTGCAGGAAGGCGTTAATACCAACTTGAGAATGGCGTGGATCCAACCGCTCGATTGAGATGACCACAACGGACGAAGGCATCGCCGGCGACAGAACCGGGGAGCCCTCGGCAACAACGAACGTTGTGACAGGTGCAAGGACTCTCAATCATGAACAATCAAGCGTGGTGCAAAACAGCGACAGCTCTGGCATTGATCCTCTCCCTCGGCCTCGCCGGCTGCAGCAGCGGCGGTGGCGGCCATCACAGCAGCTCCGGCAGTTCCTCGTCCGACGGCACCGCCGCCGGCACCAGCGGCACAGGCGGCTCGACCGGAACGGGCGGCACGGGCGGCACGGGCGGCAGCGGCGACACCGCCGGTACCGGAGGAACCGGTGGCACAGGAGGAACCGGAGGTACAGGCGGCACTGGCGGAACGGGCGGCACCGATCCGACCAACCCCACCAACCCGACGGATCCGACCGGCCCCACCAACCCCTCCGGCCCTCAACCCTTGGTGACCAGCACTCTGGTGCAGGACGTGGGCAACACCGTGGCAGGCGTCGGCAACGGCGTCGGTCAGGTCGGCGATGCGCTCAGCGGCCTGCCGGTGGCCGGCGGCATCGTACAGAGTTTCGCCACCACCGCCGGCAACGTCGTGAGCACCTTGGGTGACGGCGTGGCCAACGGCCTCGGCAAGCTGGGCACCACAGACAACGGCCTGGGCGTGACCGCCTCGGCGCTCGGCGGCGTGGTGCAGGATGCGGGCAACGGCGTGTCCGACCTGAGCGGCAAACTGGCCAGCGCCACCGGCAGCATTCCGGTGGTCGGCGGCGTGGTCACCCGGGTCGCGCCGGTGCTCGACGGCGTCGGCGAAAAAGTCACCATGCTCGGCGACACCCTGAGCACCGCCACCACCAGCGGCCCGCTCGGCTCGGCCACCCAACAGGTGAGCAAGCAACTGGTGCCGGTGATCGCCATGGTCGAAAGCACCACCGACAAGCTCGGCAGCGCCACAGGGCTGGGCGCCCCCCTCAACGGTGTGCTGCAGAAGGTCGGCGGCGCCGTCGACGGCCTGGGCAACAACGTCACCGGCGCCGGCAGCGGCAATGCGCTGACCAGCACCGTAGGCGGCGCCCTCAGCAACGTCGGCACCACGGTCGCCAAGGCCGGCGGGCTGACCGACAACGGCACCGGCGGCTCCACCGGCGGCATCGGCGGTGGCCTGGGCGGCACCGGCCTGCTGCAGACCGTCGGCGGCGCGGCGGTCAACGTCGGCGGCGGGGCGGCCACCGGCAACGGCAGCCTGACGGCGCCCGGCGGTGTCGTGGCCTCGGTCGGCAACGTGGTGGCTTCGGTCAACACCGTGCTCGGCGGCTCGGGCACCCCGATCACCAGCCCCACCACGCCGCTGGCAACCTTGGGCACCAACGTGGGCAGCGGACTGGCCCCGGTCACCACGGCCGTCACCAGCCTGACCCAGAACGTCGGCGCCGCCACCGGCGTCGGCAGTCCGGTGGCCAGCCTCACCGGCCAGGTCGGCACCACCGTCGCCAATGTGGGCGGCGCCATCGCCGGCACCGGCAGTAACCCTGTCGTCACCGCCGTGGGCAACACCGTGACCGCCGTGGGCGGCACCGTCTCCGCCGTCGGCGGCCTGGTCACCGGCGGCACCGGCAACACCGGCAATACCGGCGGCGGACTGGGGGGAGCCCTCGGCGGCCTCACCGGCGCGCTGGGCGGCACCCAACGCTAATTGCACCTGGCCGATTCGACGGCCATCCCTACAGCGCCTACGCTTGGTTGGAGGCGGAAGATCCCCGCGGATCTTCCGCCTTTTTCTTGGGAAAGCATCAGCCAAGTGCTGCGGTCTGAACATGGAGTGTCCTATGCGCATCATGGCGTCCCTGCTGTTCTTCGGTCTCAGTTGCACGGCCCTCGCCGATACCCTGCCCAGCTTCCTCAACAGCAACGAAACCATCCGCAACCTGCCGGTGCCCAACCTGCCGGCCGACGCCTACCGCCCCAGCGCCGCGCCGTTGCAGGTGCCAGAACCCGGCGCCACCGCTGCGCAACCGCTGATGATGGGCACCAAGATCCATTTGAAGACCGTGCAGATCGAAGGCGGCACGCTCTACCCGCTGAACGAACTGGCGGCCATCTACCAACCCCTGATCGGCCGCGAATCCAGCCTCGCCGACCTGATCGAGGCGACCCGCAGCATCAGCCGCCGCTACCAGCAGGACGGCTACCTGCTGTCCTACGCCTTCCTGCCGCAGCAGTCCTTCGACGACGGCGTGGCACGGGTGGTGCTGGTGGAAGGCTACGTGCGCGACGTGCAGGTGCAGGGCGACATCGGCCGGGTCAAGGGCCTGCTCGACCGGCTGGCGGCCAAGATCCAGGCCGAACGCCCGCTGACCCGCAAGACCTTCGAACGCTACACCACCCTGATGACCCGCATCCCCGGCGTCACCCTGCAGGCCCAGGTGCCGCCGCCCGGCACCACCGACGGCGCCACGACACTGCTGGCCCAGGCCAGCCGCAAGCCGTTCACCAGCACCCTGAGCACCACCGAGGACAACCGCAACGGCACCCAGGCCCTGCTCGGCGTCAGCAGCAACTCGCAGACGTCGATGGGCGAACAGCTGACCCTCAGCGGCCTGTTTCCGCCGGGGGACGACCACGAACATTACTACCGCGCGGACTACAGCCAGTTCATCGACGACGAAGGCTCGCAGCTGATCCTGTCCGCCTCACGCTACCGCGCCGACCCCGGCACCAATGTGCTGCTGGACAACGGTCTGCAACTCAAGCCGCACCGCGAGAACGACCGCTACTCCTTCGGTTTCAGCCTGCCGCTGATCGCTTCGCCCAACGAACTGCTGACCGCCGGCTCGCGCCTGTACGCGGTCAACGACAAGACCCGCTACAAGGTCATCGGCTACCCGCTGAGCGTCGAAGAACGCACCGACATCCGCGCCCTCGCCTTCGAAAGCGACTGGCGCAAGGCCGATGCCCGGCAACTGCGGATCCTCAGCGGCGGCGTCTACCAGGGCTTCGACAGCATGGGCGCCCACACCAACAACGACGCCATCGACCTGAGCTTCTTCCGCCTGCGGCTGTCCGGGGTGCAGAGCGACAAATTCCTCGACAACTGGCAGGGCGTGGCGTCGGCGGCGCTGTACTGGAGCGACGACACCTTGCCCGACAGCGAACGGGCGGTGTTCGGCGGCCAGAACTTCGGCCGCGGCTACCCCGACGACCAGGCCTCCGGCGACAAGGGCTGGGGCGTGGCCTACGAGATCAACTACAGCTTCAACCGCGAGGGCAACTGGGTGCGCATCCTGCAGCCGTACGTGGTGCTGGACCGCTCGCGCAGCTGGTTCAACCGTTTGCCGGTGCAGGCCAACGACCTGTCGTCGGCAGCGGTCGGGCTCAGGTTCGGCGACGCGAAGTACTACAACATCGCCCTGGAGGCGGCCAAGCCGATGTCGGACGAGGCGCTGGACACCTTCAACCGGCGGATGCGGTACAGCATCAGTTTCAGTTATCAGCTGTAGGTTGGTTTCCACAGTTTTGTTGGTGATGGGGGGTGTGCCGGCCCTGTCGGTGGCAAGTTGAGTCGTCGCACTGTAGTGCCCACAGGGATTGAGGTGGGCTGGGAGGGATTGGTTGGCTGGTAGGCCGTCATCGCCAGCAGGCTGGCTCCTACAGTTGGATCGGGTGGTGTCAGGTAGAGGTTGGTCGGCTGTCAGGCCGCCATCGCTGGCAAGCCAGCTCCCACAGGGTCTGAGGTGGTCTGGGAGGGATTGGTCGGCTGTCAGGTCGTCATCGCCAGCAGGCTGGCTCCTACAGTTGGATCGGGTGCAGTCTGGGAGGATTTGGTCGGCTGTCAGGCCGCCATCGCGCACGTCTCAAAAGGCCGAGTGTCAGCTCGCCTCGCTTTTGATCTTGATCTGCCGGCCCCTTCGGAAGGCTGAGCGGAGGGGTTCATCCGGGGGTGGGCGCGCAGCGCCGTTTGGCGCAGCCAAACACATCGGAAGGAGGTGCAGCGAAGCAAACCGTAGCCGATGCCCCCGGATGAATCCCGGAGCGAAGGAACCCCGAGCCTAGGCGAGGGGCCGGACGCCGGGGCCCAGCCTTTTTGGTTACTTTTTTCTGGGCCGGCATTCCGGGCGTTTGAAAAAAGTGACCCGCCGTAAGGGCGGAACCGCCAGCGGCAACACCCGAAGAAACGGATATACACACAAAACAACCCACAACCTGGTCGGCCCACAGGCCGCCAAGGCTAAAGGGTCAAAAGGCCAAAAGGCCAAAAGGCCAAAAGCTCAAGACACATTCACCTTCGGCTTAGGAAACAAATTATCCAGCGTCTCCAACAACCTGACGTGATAGATCGGCTTACGAAACAGATCCAGCACCTGCAACCGCAGCATGTCGCTGACGTCTTCCATGTCCGCATGCCCCGACGTCACGATCACCGGCAAATGCTCGCGGGACGTATGCTCGCGCAGTCGCCGGATCAGCGACATGCCGCTCTCCTCCGGCATCCGCAGGTCGGTGATCACCAGGGCAATGTCGGGATGCCGGGTCAGGTGGTGCAGGGCCAGCTTCACCGACGTCGCCGTGTGGCAGACAAACCCCTCGCCCTCCAGCAGCTCCGCCAGCTCCAGCAACGCGTCCTCCTCATCGTCAACCAGAAGCAACTGTTGGCGCGACAAAGAGGAGGCAGTCATGGGCAATCCCTGAAAGGCAAAAGGTGGAACCGAGTGTAGCGGGGCTTTCGCCGCAGGCGACCGGTCCGGCTACGGCATCTGCGCCGGAGCGGACTGCGCCGAGCCGCCCAGCGCCACCAGGATGTTGTTGAAGATCGCCAGCACCCTGCCCCCCACGGGGGTCACGAACACCACGACCACCACCGCCACCATCGCCACGACAATGGCGTACTCGATGGCCGACGCCGCATCGGTACGGGCCAGAAACAGACGCACACGCATCATCAGGTAATCAAGGAACATGATCGTTCTCCTTCCGACACCGGGGATCCGGTCGCTAGGGTAATGCCTGCACGCACCCTTTCAGGGGCCGCGGGCAGGCACCGACGAGAACAGGGGGGAATTCGCTCAAGGGATCACCGGACGGGTCACCGTTGTCCCGCCGAGGGAGGTCAGAATGGCGTTGAAGATGTTCAGCACCCTTGCGCCGACCGGGGTCACGAACACCACGACGACGACAGCCACCATCGCCACCACAATGGCGTATTCGATCGCCGAGGCGCCGTCATCCTTCTTGAAGAACAGCAGGGCCCGGGCCACCAGATAATCAATGATCATGCGAAGCATACGTCCACTCCTTTGCGCGCCTGGCGCCGATTCACGCAACGGCGGCAAAGCCTCCACCGTGCCATTTGAGCATTGCCAACAAAGCCCGGCGCAACAACTGTAAGAACGGATTAATCACAAAGGATTAATCCGTTCGTGACGCGGCGGTTTGCGTCTGCTAATTGGCCGCCGACCCTACTTTCGTAGGTTATTTTCCGGGCAGTAATGGCGTTTTGGCTCGGATCAGCTAGCGTGGAAATAGCCAAATCGTTGCATGTTCATAGCTGCCTGATTGCGAAGTTCCCTTGTTCAGGAAAGTGCGGGCCAGAGGTGCAGCAGGAAAGGGAGAGCCGTCATGAACAGTCGCGTCACCTTGGGCCTTGCGGCCCTGCTTATGCTCGGGGCAATCGTGGTGGGCTACTGGGGCCTGGTGCTCAGCCGCCAGCCGGCCCCCGTCGCCGAGGCCCCTACCGCCCCCGCCGCGCCGGCGGCCAGCGTCGAGAAAACCGTCGCCGCCGCCGAAGACCAGACCCGTCAACCGGTGGTGGTGCTGCTGCATGACGTGCCCCCCTTCACACCGCTGACCGCCGCCGACCTTGCCATCGAAAAGCTGCGCAGCGCGCCGGCCGGCAGCCTGGGCACCCTGGAGCAGGCCGTGGGCCGCATGCCCTGGCGCCACCTGAGCGCCGGCACCTGGCTCAACGAAGACAGCTTCACCGCCGGCGGCACGCTGGCGCGCATGATCCGCCGCGACGAGCGCGCCCTGGCGGTGGCGGTCGACGAGGTGATCGGCGCCGCCGGGCAACTGATCCCCGGCGACTACGTCGACGTGCTGCTGTACCTGCGCCAGGACGCCAGCAACCCGCAGCAGTCGGCGCAGACCGTGGTGCCGGCCCTGCGCGTGCTGGGCGTCGGCGAGCAGTACGGCCTGACCAACGACGGCCAGCCCGCCTCGCCGACCCTGGGCGCCGACGAAAAGCTCAAGCAGGACCAGCGCCGGATCGCCGCGCGCACCGTGGTGCTGGCCGTGCCCGAACCCCTGCTGAGCCGGCTGATGCTCGCCACCCAGGTCGGCACTTTGCGCCTGGCGGTGCGCAGCAGCGAAGAACAGCGCCTGGCCAAGTACTGGGCCGGCGAACACGAGGCGCCGCAACACCTCGACGCCGCCGACAGCCAACTCTTCCAGTTCACCCAACTGGCCCTGGGCAGCGCGCCGAAACCGCCGGCAGCCGAACGCAGCGCGGGCAGCCCGCGGGCGGCGGTGGAGATCATCCGCGGCAACCAGATCACCCAACAAACCCCATGACTGAGCAAGGATCCACGTGCATGCAGAGTCGCTTCCGGCCGACGTTCAAAAACGCGCTCATGGCCTTGCTGCTGACCGGGCTGTCGATGGACGCCGCCCTGGCGGCCACCGGCAACTGTGCGAGCCTGGGCCGGCTGCCGCCGGTGATCGAGATCGGCGAAGGGTTGCAGCAGGACATGCAGTCGCCGGTGGCGATCACCCGCCTGGCCATCGGCGACCCGAAGATCGCCGACGTGCATGCCAACGGCAGTTCCTCGTTCCTGCTCACCGGCATGGCCCCCGGCGCCACCAGCCTGATGGTCTGGACCGCCTGCGCCAAGGAGCCGCGCCAGAGCATGGTGTTCGTCCAGGGCGCCGCCACCGCCGCCCTGACCAGCGCCGGCGCGCTGCCGTCGGATGACCCGCAGCTGCCGTCGCAGGTGCAGACCGACATCCGCTTCGTCGAAGTCAGCCGCACCAAGCTCAAGCAGGCCACCGCCTCGCTGATCGGCACCCGCGGCAACTTCCTGTTCGGCTCCCCCGGCACCCTGCCGCCGGTGGACGGCGTGCCGACGCCGAAACTGCCGGTGGACAACTCGCTGTTCAACTTCTCGTGGATCGGCGGCAAGACCATGGCGATCATCAACGCGCTGGAGGGCAGCGGCTTCGCCTACACCCTGGCGCGGCCCAGCCTGGTGGCCCTGAGCGGGCAGAGCGCAAGCTTCCTGGCCGGCGGCGAGATCCCCATCCCGGTGCCCAGCTCCGGCAGCGACAGCGTGTCCATCGAGTACAAGGAATTCGGCATCCGCCTGACCCTGACCCCGACCATCATCGGCCACGACCGCATCGCCCTGAAGGTCGCGCCGGAAGTCAGCGAACTGGACTTCAGCAACGCCGTGAACATCGCCGGCACCACCGTGCCGGCCCTGACCATCCGGCGCACCGACACCAGCATTTCCCTGGCCGACGGCGAAAGCTTCGTCATCAGCGGCCTGATCAGCACCACCAACTCCTCCCAGGTCGACAAGTTTCCGGGCCTGGGCGACATCCCGGTGCTGGGGGCGTTCTTCAAGAGCTCGCAGATCAAGCGCGAAGAGCGCGAACTGCTGATGATCGTCACCCCGCACCTGGTGCAGCCGCTGTCGGCCCAGGCGCAGTTGCCGGCATTGCCGGGGGAAAAACTGCGCAACTACGACCCGAACTTCTACCGCATGTTCTTCCTGGAAAACGGCAACTTCGACAAGCGCAGCGGGTTATCCCAATGAGCCAGAGCCTGAGCCAGACGTTCCTCGCCATCACCCGCAACAGCACCGACCTGGAATGGCTGCAGAACGCCCTTGCGCCGCTGGGGCAAGTGGTGAGCGCCGGTGGCGGCAGCCTCGACGAACTGCTGGCGCTGGTGGACGTCACGTTCGCAAGCCTGGTGTTCGTCGGCCTCGACCGCGACCACGTGGTGGCCCAGTGCGCCCTGATCGAAGGGGCGCTGGAGGCCAAGCCGATGCTGGCCATCGTCGCCCTAGGCGACGGTATGGACAACCAGTTGGTGCTCAACGCCATGCGCGCCGGCGCCCGGGACTTCGTTGCCTACGGCTCGCGCTCAAGCGAGGTCGCCGGCCTGGTGCGGCGCCTGAGCAAACGCCTGCCGCCGGTGGCGCCGAACACGCAACTGGGCGGCCTCACGGTGATGTACGGCGTGCAGGGCGGCTCCGACGGCGCGCTGCTGGCCAACCACATGGCGCTGGTGGTGCAGAAGAGCGGGCAGCAGACGCTGCTGCTGGACCTGGGCCTGCCCCGAGGCGACAGCCTGGCGCTGCTGGGCCTGGAGAGCTCGTTCCACTTCGGCGACGCCCTGCGCCATCTGCGCCGGCTCGACGCCACCCTGATCGACAGCGCCTTCACCAGCGCCGAAGCGGGCCTGCGCATCCTGGCCTACGCCGACAACGACGAACCGCTGGAAAGCACCAGCGCCGCCGAGCTGTACATGCTGCTCAGCGCCCTGCGCCAGCACTTCCAGCACATCGTGGTGAACCTCACCGGCCAGCCCGACAGCGAAGCCCTGCGCACCTTCGTCAGCCACTGCGACAAACTGCTGTGGTACACCGACCAGAACGTCCTCGATTGCCGGCGCAACCTGGCGGTGTACAACCTGTGGCGGGAAAAGGGCATGAAGCTCGACCACGGCCGCCTGCTGATCGACCGCTACCTGAACAACGTCGCGCCGGACTCGGACACCCTCGGCAAGACCTTCAACCTGGAAGTCATCGCCGTGCTGGCCCTGAGCCCGGAACTGCGCCTGAACGCCAAGAACCAGGGCGTCAGCCTGTTCGAGCTGGCCCCGAGGGAGAAGCTCACCCAGAGCCTGCGCACCCTCGGCGAGCGGCTGGCCAAGCGCTCCGAAAGCCTGACCAAGCCGAAGGTCACCTGGTTCGACCGCCTGCGAGGCACCTCATGAGCCCGGAAAAACTGTTCGGCGCCCCCACGCGCAGCCCCGCCGGCAACGCCGACCACGAAGGCCTGAAACTGGTGCTGCACCGCTATATCATCGACGCCATCGAGGAGTCCGGGAAAAACCTGCTCGAAGGCTCGCGCCAGCAACTGGCGCAGTTCGTCATCGACAAGGTCGCCGAATACATCGCCCGCCTGCACCTGGCCATTTCCCGCTACGAGATGGAGCGCCTGGCCGAAGAGATCGTCGACGAGCTCACCGGCTTCGGCCCCCTCGAAGTGCTGCTGCGCGACAGCGCCGTCACCGAAATCCTGGTCAACGGCCCGCACCGGGTGTTCATCGAGCGCGACGGCGTGCTGCACCAGAGCGACCTGCGCTTCATCGACGCGCACCATGTCGAGCGGGTCATGCAACGCATCCTCGCGCCCCTCGGGCGGCGGCTGGACGAGTCGTCGCCGATGGTCGACGCACGCCTGCCGGACGGCAGCCGGGTCAACGCGATCATCCCGCCCATCGCCCTCGACGGGCCGTGCCTGTCGATCCGCAAGTTCCGCAAGGACATGCTCAAGAGCAGCGACCTGATCGCCATGCAGACCATCGACCTGCCGATCTTCGAGTGCTTCCAGGAGGCCGTGGGCCGGCGCTGCAACATCCTCATCAGCGGCGGCACCGGCACCGGCAAGACCACGCTGCTGAACATCCTCAGCCAGTTGATCAACCCCCACGAACGGCTGGTGACCATCGAGGACGTCGCCGAACTGCAACTGGGCCACCCTCACGTGGTGCGCCTGGAGACCCGCCCGCCGAACGCCGAAGGCCACGGCGAAGTGAAGGCCAGCGACCTGATCCGCAACGCCCTGCGGATGCGCCCGGACCGGATCATCCTCGGCGAGATCCGCGGCGTCGAAGTGCTCGACGTGCTGACGGCGATGAACACCGGCCACGACGGTTCCATGAGCACCGTGCACGCCAACAACGCCCAGGACGCGCTGCTGCGCCTGGAGACCCTGGTGGGCCTGACCGGCCGCAGTGTGGCCGAGCGCACCCTGCGCCAGATGATCTGCGCGGCGCTGGACCTCATCATCCAGCTGACCCGCATGCCCGACGGCCGCCGCTGCGTCAGCGAGGTGGTGGAAGTGGTGGGCGTGCGCGAGGACATCTACGTCACCAACACCCTGTTCCGCCTGGACCGGCGCACCGGCTTCGGCTTCCTGCGCGAGGCGGTCAACCCGGCCGGCGACAAGCTGCGCCACGAAACGGGCCTGGGCCGCACGGAGCTTTCATGATGATGGGGCCGGTGATCCTGATCGCCATTTGCCTGCTGTTGCTGGGGCTGTCGATCCGTCTGTTCCTGCACGGCGTGCACAAGACCGCCAACGAACGGGTGCTCAACCGCCTCGCGGCGGGCCAACCGCAGACGGCCGTGGCAAAGCCTACCTGGGCACCCCTGGAGCGGATGTTCCTGCAGGCCGGGCTGGGCCGGCCGAGCGAGCGTTTCGGGCTGTGGCTGACCCTGTGGACCGTCGCCCTGCTGCTGGGCTACCTGCTGGCCGACTGGTTCGGCCTGCTCACCGCGTTGCTGGCGCCGCCGTTGGCCCTGCGGCTGTACATCGCCTGGCTGTACCGCAGCCGGCTCAAGCGCATGATCGAGCAGTTGCCGCAGTTGCTCGACCACACGGTGCGCAGCCTCAAGTCCGGGCGCACCCTGAGCGACGCGGTGCTGGGCAGCATCGAAAGCAGCGAGGATCCGCTCAAGAGCGCCATGGGCCGGGTGCAGCGCAACGTGCAGTTGGGGGTCAACCTGCCGGACGCCGTGAGCGACTTCGCCGAACTCTACGAACAGGATGAACTGCGCATGTTCGCCCTGGGCCTGAAGGTCAACCACCGCTACGGCGGCAACGCCAGCGAACTGCTGGAGAACCTGATCAAGCTGATCCGCGAACGCGACCAGGGCGCCCGCCAACTGCGCGCCCTGACGGGCGAGACGCGGATGACCGCCTGGGTGCTGGGCTCGTTGCCGGTGCTGCTGGTCAGCTACTTCATGCTCACCAACCCCGGCTACATGCTGGTCATGTGGAACGACCCGGCGGGCCACACCATGCTGATCGTCGCGGTGCTGCTGCAGGTGGCGGGCAGCCTGCTGCTGTGGCGCATGCTGAGGAGCGTCTGAGATGGTGATCCTGGCGGCCTTCCTGCTGTTGCTCGGCGCCCTGCTGCTGGTGGCCAACCACCTGCTGACCGAACGGCGCCGGGTGCGCCAGGTCAACGAACGCCTGCAAGGCCACCTGGTGCGCGAGAACCGCGTCGGCCAGTGGCTGCGGGCCTTGGGCAGCAGTCGCTTCGGCCAGCGTTCGGTGAGCATCGACAGCGAAACCCAGACCCTGCTCGCCCGCCTCGGCTGGCGCCGCGCCAGCGAACGTTCGCTGTACGCCGCCTGCCAGATCGGCACGCCGCTTTTGACCCTGGGGCTGGGCCTGTTCCTGCGCGAAGTGTTCTTCCCCCAGGCAGCGAACGGCTGGCTGGTGCCGATGCTCGCCACCGGCGCCGGCTACCTGCTGCCCAAACGCCTGCTGGCCTACGCCGCCGCCCGCCGGCAGAAGACCATCGCAGTGGAAGTGTCGACGTTCATTCCGCTGCTGCGCATCCTGTTCGAGTCCGGCATGGCCGTCGAACAGGCCCTGCGCGTGCTCAGCCTCGAAGGGCAGAAGCTGTTGCCGGAGCTGACCCGCGAACTGCGCCTGATCCTGTCTCGCGTGGACTCCGGCCTCGAACTCGGCCAAGAACTGAACAAGACCGCCGCACAGCTGGCAGTGGACGAATTCACCGATACCTGCGTGATCCTGCAACAGCTGATCCAGCAGGGCGGCGGCGCGATGAAATCGCTGCTGGCGCTCAAGCAGTTGCTGGACGACCGACGCCTGACGCGCCTGCAGGAATACATCTCGAAGATGTCGGCCAAGATGTCGGTGGTGATGATGCTGTTTCTGTTCCCGGCCCTGCTGATCGTGCTGGCCGGCCCCGGTTTCACCGCGATTACCCGGGCGTTCGCGTCCTGAACCTGGCTAAGGAGAGCGTTTGATGAAAGCACTGATGGTCGTGGCGACCCTGTTGATGCTCGGCGGCTGCGCCACCGACGGCCAGGCGCCGTGGACGGCGATCCTCGCGCCGGCCAGCTGCAGCAAGCTGAGCTCCGAACAGGAGCTGGCCCTGAACCTGGCCGACGACCTGGCCAACGACGGCAAACTGCACGCCAGCCTGGCCAACCTGCAAAGCCTGCCCGACAGCCTCGGCGAGGTGCGCCTGCGCAAGGCCAAAGTCTATCGCCTGCTCGGGCGCAGCGAAGCCGAACCCCTGTACCGCAGCCTGCTGGGCTCGTGCCTGAACGCCGACGCCGAACACGGCCTGGGCCAGCTCTACGCGGCCCGGGGCGACAACGGCCAGGCCCAGGCCCACCTGCAACGGGCCGCCCGCCTGGCCCCGACCAACGAGAAGATCCGCAACGACCTGGGCGTGGTGTACCTCAACCAACTGCGCCTGGAAGACGCCCGCTTCGAATTCCTCACCGCCATCGAGCTTCAGCAGAACAACCCGCTGGCGACCCTGAACCTGGTCACCCTGCTGCTGTACCAGGACAACTGGCAGCAGGCCGCCGAAATCGTCAGCCGCGCCCACCTGACCCCGGAACAGTTCACCGAAGCCCAGCAGCGCGCCGAACGGCTCAAGGCCCCGGCCCCCACCCGGCCCGCTGCCGGCAACCAGGTCGCCGTCGTCGCCGACCCGCAGCCGTCGACACTCAAATGACCCCCAAGGAGGCCGCCATGAACACCCTCAAAGGCCTGTGCTGCCTGACCCTGCTGACCCTGCCCCTCGGCGCCCACGCCATCGACGCCGGCCCCGCCTCGGCCCAGCAGCAGGAAACCGAAGGCTGGCTGCTGCTGCAAAGCCGCAACAAGGCCGCCTCCCCCACCCCGCAGACCGCCACGGCCGCCGAGCGGGAACTGGCGATGCAGCGGTGGCTGAAGAAATACAAATACGAAATCCCCGACTTCTACGACCCGGATGCGGGCGGGAAGATCGAGACCAAGAACTGACGGGACATCCGTTGGGCCTTCATCGCCAGCAGGCTGGCTCCCACAGTGGATCTGCGTCGTGCATAACCCTGTGGGAGCTGCGGTGCGACGACTCGACTTGCCAGCGATGACGGCCTGACAGCCGACCAACCTCTACCTGACTGTCCCCAATCTAACTGTGGGAGCCAGCCTGCTGGCGATGGCGATGCACCAGGCGCCGAAGATGGCCGCGCCGAACGGTTACACGATACCCAGCCCGTTAGGCTTGACCCGATCCAGCGCGCGGTTCACCGACAGCTCGGCCAGCATGACGATCTGCTGGATCGCCAGCGCCGTGCTGCGCTGCGGGCCCTTGAGCTCGTTGGCGAAATTGCCGGACATGACATGGGCCGAGGCCAGGGACTCGCAGGCGTGAACCAGCAGGCTTTCGGAATCGATGTTCGGATGCACCCCGAACATCTCGCTGGGCTGACGCGGGTTGGCCGGCTCCGGGTTGAGATAGAAATCGAGGGCGCGGCGGGAGGCGTTGCGGTCCTTGATGAGGTCTTCGGCGCGCTTGTCTTCGGCGAAGGGGTTGGTGATGTTGTAGGGGGGATCGGGGATGACTTTGCTCATGTGAAGCTCCTACTTGGCAATGGGAGCCATCCGGTTGCCGTTTCCACACGGCAAAAGGGTGGCAGCTGTACGCAGGGTGGAAAACCGATAAGTAGGCAACCGGCCAGACCTGAGTCTGCCCACGCACAGCCGCCGTGACGCAGTTTGCAGACGAAAGAGGACGCCGGCAACGCTTACGGTGGTGATGCAATGCATCTACTTGGATTCGGGTTTCCACACCCGATCGCTGAGGTGTCAGCGACAGCCCAAGACTAGAGAGCGGGCTTCTGACGGACAACCTGAAAACCTTGTGGGAGAGTTCGTAAAATTTGAAACAGCCTTTAAACATTTCGGCTCTGAACCGCAGCCAGGTTCTATAGGGGATTGGGGTGGTCTGGGAGGAATTGGTTGGCTGGTAGGCCGCCATCGCCAGCAGGCTGGCTCCTACAGTTGGATCGGGTGGGTGTCAGGTAAAGGTTGGTCGGCTGGCAGGCCGTCATCGCTGGCAAGCCAGCTCCCACAGGGTCTGAGGTGGTCTGGTAGGAATTGGTCGGCTGTCAGGTCGTCATCGCCAGCAGGCTGGCTCCTACAGTTGGATCGGGTGGTGTCTGGTAGAGGTTGGTCGGCTGGTAGGCCGTCATCGCTGGCAAGCCAGCTCCCACAGGGTCTGAGGTGGTCTGGTAGGAATTGGTCGGCTGTCAGGTCGTCATCGCCAGCAGGCTGGCTCCTACAGTTGGATCGGGTGGTGTCTGGTAGAGGTTGGTCGGCTGGTAGGCCGTCATCGCTGGCAAGCCAGCTCCCACAGGGTCTGAGGTGGTCTGGTAGAAATTGGTTGGTTGGCAGGCCGTCATCGCCAGCAGGCTGGCTCCCACAAGGGATTGAGGTAGTCAGGGAGGGATTGGTCGGCTGTCAGGCCGCCATCGCGCACGTCTCAAAGGCCGAGTGTCAGCTCGCCTCGCTTTTGATCTTGATCTGCCGGCCCCTTCGGAAGGCTGAGCGGAGGGGTTCATCCGGGGGTGGGCGCGCAGCGCCGTTTGGCGCAGCCAAACACATCGGAAGGAGGTGCAGCGAAGCAAACCGTAGCCGATGCCCCCGGATGAATCCCGGAGCGAAGGAACCCCGAGCCTCAGCGAGGGGCCGTACGCCGGGGCCCAGCCTTTTTGGTTACTTTTTTCTGGGCCGGCATTCCGGGCGTTTGAAAAAAGTGACCCGCCGTAAGGGCGGAACCGCCAGCCGCCACACCCGCAGAAACGGATAAACACACCAAACAACCCACCGCCTGGTCGGCCCAGAGGCCGCCAAGGCCAACACCCCAAACCCCAAAAAACCTCAGTGAGCCGTCACCCGCTGCCGCCCCCCCACCCCACCCGGCGAAAGCGCCAACGCCAACTGCGTCCGGTTATGCATATGCGTCAACCGCAACACCTGCGACACATATAGCTTCACCGTGTTCTCGGTGATCCCCAACTCACAGGCAATCTGATAGTTGGTCTGCCCCTTGCCCACCAGCCGCGCCACATCGAGCTGACGCGGCGACAACTGATGGAAGATCGCCGGCATCTCCAGCTCATCGCCCTGCGCCGGCTCATCCTCGCGCACCGAAGGCCCGCGCCGGACCTTGTCCAGGTCCTGGTACAGATCGTCGATCGAGGACGACAGGTCCTGCAGCTTCTGGTTCAGGTGCCCCAACTGCAGCGTCTTCTGCCGCTCCTGCAAGGCCGCCTCCTGGCGCTGCAGCCCTTGCAGCAGCTCGTCCAGGTCGATGGGCTTCTGGTAGTAGTCGGCGATCCCGGCGCGCAGCGCCTTGATCACGTCCTGCTTGTCGGCGCGGCCGGTGAGCATGATCGCCTCGAACACCCGCTGCTTGCCCGCCAGGCGCTGCATCGCCTGCACCAGTTCGATGCCGTCCATCTCCGGCATGTGCAGGTCGCACAGCACCAGGCCGATGCCCGCGTCATCGTTGAACCGTTCGAGGGCCTCCACGCTGGAGACACAAGGGACGCAGCGGTAGCCGCTGCTTTCGAGAAATTCGCAGAGTTCTTCGACGATCAACGGCTGATCGTCGACCACCAGAACCTTCACCGCCGATGTAAGCTTGTTCACGTCCCACTCCATGCCCAGGCCAAAGCTGACCATTCCTGTACTGCCAACCGATGGCAGAAATACCCTGCTTTGAAAGTAGACGCACTTTCCGACTATGTACATAAGACTAGTGGCGTTTCGCGACTAATGGATCCAGGGCCAGGCGAGCCCGACACCAACCAGCACAAACGGCGCATATGGCAGCTTTTTTGACGAATCTGGCCCCAGATAGCGCAAACGCTCCCTAAGCCCTTGACTCATATGCAGCCAGACTCTTGGCGCCAGCAGCCACCAGGCCACGCTCGCCGCCGCCGCGCCGATCACCGCCGCCAACACCCAAAGACCGTCCGTCGCAAGACCCAAGGCTGTCATTAGTTTCACATCCCCGGCGCCCATCCGGCCCATGAGGTAGCCCGGCAGCGTGAACGCCAGCGCGAGCCCGAACGCCCAGCCGCCCTGAACCGCGTCCGCACCGATCCAGGTACGTCCGGTGAGCAGCAGCCAGGCCAGCGCCAACGCGCCCGCACCGAGGGTCAGGGCATTGGCGATCCGCCGCTGGCGGGCGTCCTGGGCGGCGCACAGCGCCAGCCAGGCCAGGAGGACGACAGTCTGCATCGGGTAAAAACCGTCCGTTTCCGCTGAATGATTCTATGCTGATACTACGCAGTGACTGTCAGGGTAGACGCACTCATGAAAACCGGCTTCCGGAAGTCGCAAAAAGGCGCGGTGGCGATCGAGTTCGCCCTGGTGTTCGTGATCTTTTTCGCCGTGTTCTACGGGCTGGTCAGTTACAGCCTGCCGTTCGTGCTGATGCAGTCGTTCAACCAGGCCACGTCCGAAGCGGTGCGCCGCGGCGTGGCGGTGGATCCCGCCACGGTCAACTATTCCACGGTGCTGGTGAACACCGCCAACACCACCTTGCAGCAGCAACTGGCCTGGGTGCCGCCGTCGTTCAACCTGGTGATCGGCGTGGACACCAGCGCGGTCTACAGCGCCGGCACCCTGACCGTCAGCGTCAACTATCCCACCAGCAAGCTGAATCAGGTGCTGCCGTTCCTGGTGTTGCCCGGCGTCGGCACGGTGCCCAGCCTGCCGGCCAACCTGACCGCCACGTCGAGCCTGCAATTTTGAGTTCGGGGGACAAGCTCCTCGGCCGCCTGCTCAAACGCGCACCGCCCGCCGCCCTCGACCTGCCCAACCTGCTCGGCTCGCCCGCCTCGGGCCTGCACCTGTACCTGGACGCCGACGGCCGCGTGCTGCAGGCCGCCGGCCCGCTGCGGCACCTGTTGGGCCAACACGCACCCACGGACAGCCCCCTGCCGCTCAACGCCTGGGTGCTGCCCCACAGCACGCTGGCCATCGAAGGCCGGCCGGCGGACTGGCAAGGGCAGCCGCTGGACCTGGACTTTCCCGGCCTCGGCGGCCAGCCCCTGCACCTGCGCGGTTGGGTGCAGCCCCAGGGCGACGGCTGGCTGATGCAACTGATGGACATCGCCGACCTGCTGCTCGAACGCCAGCAGTCGCGCCAGCGCGAAGCCTGCCAACGGATGGCCGGGCACATCGCCGAGCAGTTGCGCGCCTGCAGCCTGGTGCGTTTGCCGAGCGTCGTGGCCGAGCAGTTGCAGGCCATCGCCCAGCGTTGGCGCATCCCCTGCCTGGCGCTGGCCCTGCCGGACGAGCGCGAACAAGGCTGGCGCATCCATGGCAGTTATGGCGCCCACGACGCACCGGCGCTGTGGGAGGACGGGCAACGCCTGGGCACGCCGCTGGACAGCCTCAACGGCAGCGCGCCCCAGCGGATCGGCGCCCACCACGGGCTGGATGAGCACACCCGGGTGCAGGCCACGTTCGGCAACGCCGACGGCCTGGCCGTGCCGTACTGCGACGACCGCGGAACCGTGGCCTGGCTGCTCTGCGGCTTCTACCGGGCGGAGGATGGCGCGCCGCACCTGGCCGACCTCGACTGGATGCTGTTGGCTAGTGCCCTGGCCGGGCCGTTGCTCGGCCGCCTGCGCGAGCAGGAACACCATCGCCAACTGGAACGGCTGGAGTCCTTGCAGGGCCTGCTCGGCACCGGTTGGTGGGAGCTCTCCGGCAACGGCGAGTCGGTGCAGCTGGCGCCGGCGCTGGCGGCCGACCTGCAACTGGGCACCGAGGCCCTGCCGGTCGGGCACTGGCTGGAGCAGATCCACCCCGCCGACCGCGAAGAGCTGCGCAGCCGCCTCGCGGCCCTGCAACTGCACGGCGAAGCCCTGTCGCTGTGCGTGCGCCTGCACCGTCCCGACGCCTGGTACCGCGTGCAGGGCCAGGTCGCCGGCAGCGGCGAGGGCCGGCGGCTGGTGGGCTTCATGCTCGACATCAGCGACATCAAGAACCAGCAACAGCAGACCGCCGCCGCCCACGCGCGCCTGGACAACCTGATCGCCAGTTCCCCGGCGGTGATCTATGTCCAGCGCTACGTCGAAGGCGCGCTGCTGCCTTCGTTCTTCAGCGCCAGCCTGCAACCGCTGTTGGGCTGGCGCCTGGAAGACCTCGACGCGGCGGCGCTGGCCGAGCGGATCCACCCCGACGACCGCGACGGTTACTTCGAGCGCTGCCGGCAGCTGCTGCGCGAAGGTTCGGTGCGGGCCCGCTACCGCTTGCGTGACCATCGCGGCGATTACCACTGGCTGCTCGACGAAGCCCGCTTGCTGCGCAACGACCTCGGCCTGCCGGTGGAGGCGGTCGGCCTGTGGCTGGACGTCACCGACGCGACCGTGGCCGCCGAGCAGATCCGCCAGAGCGAAGAGCGCTACCGGATCCTGGTGGAGGACTCGCCGGCGATGATCTGCCGCTACCGCCCGGACCTGATCCTGACTTTCGGCAACCAGCCCCTGGCCCACTACCTGGAATGTACGCCGCAGCAGTTGCCGGGCACCGACCTGGGCAGTTGGCTGTCCGACGAACAGCGCGCCGCCTTCCTCCAGCGCCTGGCCGCACTGACCCCGGACAACCCGGTCAGCACGGCGGAGATCAGCCTGCAGTTGCCGGGGCGCGAGCACGCGTGGTGGGTGTGGTCGGACCGCGGCGTGTTCGATGAGCACGGCCGGTTGACCGAAGTGCAGGCCGTGGGCCGCGACAACACCGAAGTGCGCCGCTCCCAGCAGCAGCTCACGCAGAGCGCGAAAATGGCCACCCTCGGCGAAATGGCCACGGGCCTGGCCCACGAGATCAACCAGCCGCTGAACGTGATGCGCATGGCCATCGTCAACGTGCTCAAGCGCCTGGGCAACGGCGATGTGCAGGTCGATTACCTGACCGACAAGCTCAACCGCATCGACGCCCAGGTGCAGCGCGCCGCGAAGGTGGTGGATCACATGCGGGTGTTCGGCCGTCGCTCGGAGATCGAGCAGCAACTGTTCAACCCGGCCACCGCCATCGAAGGCACGCTGTCGCTGCTGGCCGAGGGCATGCGCGGCAAGGGGGTGGATCTGCGCATCAGCGAGACCCCGTTCGCCGTGCACTGCCGCGGCTACGTCGATCAGCTTGAGCAGGTGCTGATCAACCTGATGGTCAACGCCCGGGATGCGCTGCTGGGCAAGCGCGAATCCGACCCGGCGTTCAAGCCGTGGATCTCGATCTACGCCGAGCGCGACGAGCACAAGGTGCGCCTGTGGGTCGAGGACAACGGCGGCGGCATCGACCCGCGGCTGCTGGAGCGGATCTTCGAGCCGTTCTTCACCACCAAGCCGGTGGGAGTCGGCACCGGGCTGGGGCTGTCGGTGAGTTACGGCATCGTCGAGAACATGGGCGGCCACCTGAGCGTGCGCAACTCGGCGGACGGGGCGCGGTTCTGCATCGAGCTGCCCATCGCCCCGGACGAGGCCTAGATGACCAGATAGGCCTTGCCGGTCTGGCCGCAGGTCATGTTGGCGCCGACGTCCACGCTCATCAGGTTGATGCCGAGGCTGGCCAGGAGGTTGTTGAGCAGAGGGTCGAGCAGCGGGCTCACCAGCCCGGTGATCAGCGGCTGGAGAATGTTGCTGACGTCCACGATCAGACTCGCGACGCCGGTCAGAGCCATGCCCAGCGGATTGCTGCCAACCGGTTTGTAGACAATCAGATTGATGCCGGCCAGCGTGTTGGACAGGCTGGCGACGATGTTGCTGGTGGGCGCGGCGGGCAGCACGCTCGGCGGCAATTTCAGGTTCGGCGGTGTGGTGAACGGGGTGCTGCTGGAGAACAGCAGATCCTGAGTGTTCTGGGCCACGCTGGTATCGACCATGATTGCGATGCCACCCGCCCCGTATTTAACGTGGGTCGTCGGATCGCAACTACCGATCCCGAGAATCTTGTGGCAGGTCACAGTGCCCAGATCCACCAATGGGAACGGCGTGACGGTGGGTTCGGCGGCGGAAGAGAACGCGTTGGTCGAGTCAATCTGACCGAGTTTGAGATCAGCGATGGAGGAGACGGTTCGCGCTGTCAGGCTTTTCGTACCGGTGTTGCCTGTCGGGCAGCTGTAATCGGTGACGTAGCTTTTGGCACCGCCGGCATCCAGGCTGATATCGATTTGCGTATAGGGCAACAGCTTTGGATCGAGTTGTTCGCAAGCAACGCAAGCCACCGAATTCAGCACCGCAACCAAATTCAGACTCAGCAACGCATTGAGCGTCGGGGTCAAACCGCCCACCAGCCCCAGCACCGCATTGGTCAGCCCGGTCACCCCGGACAGCACCGGCAAGTTCACCGACAACATCGTGCGCACCTGGGCCGTGCGCACGTAGATCCGGTTCGTCCCCAGCGGATCGGCCTTGGCCAGCGACGGGTCGCCCACGGCGGACAACTGCGGCGGCTCGATCACCTTGACCCGCACCGTGACGTTGGCCAGCCCCAGCACGTTGACCGGCAGCGTCGCGGCCACCGCGCTCTTGCTGTTGGCCAGTTGCACCATGCCCTGGATCAGTTGCAGCAGTTGCAGGTTGGCGTCCAGCCCGGCCGCCGTGGTGCCGGTCTGCAATTGCAGGATGTCGCCCAGCTTGACCGGTGAGGCATTGGCGGCCGCCACTTGCAGCGTGCCGAGCGCGGTGATCACCTCGGCGGTGGCACCGTTGAGCTGCACCACCTTCGCGGCGGCCTGGATCAGTTGCGTCACCGTGGCCTGGGTGTTGAGCAGTTGGCTGTAATTGCCGGCGGCCACGTTCAGGTCGATGGCCAGTTGGTTCAAGTAGCTGAGCAGGTTGATGTCGGTGTTGAGCAGCCCGTTCCAGCCCAGCGCCGTCAGGTTGACGTTGCCGCCCAGCAGTCCGGAGAACAGCGGGTTGAGGATGTTCGACTGGGCGGTGCTGATGGTGGCCAGGTTGCTGCGGATGCTCAGCTGGGCGAGCGGCGGCTGCGGCTTGGCGGCCACCGCCGAAGCGGTGAGTTGGGTGTTCAGGCTGACCGGGGTGCCGGTGAACAGCGCCTGGACGCCGCCGGCGAAACTGGTGGTGAGGATGTGCGTGACGACGACTTTGACGGCGCCCGTCTGGGTCGCGTCGACGGTGAAGGTGCGCAGGCCCGAAGCGGCGGTCTGCACGGTGCCGCAGGTGGCGGCGAGGGTGTTGTCGGCATCGGTGGTGAAACCGTTGCGCGCAGCGTTCTGCGTGGCGTACGCAGCCGCCGTCAGCCCGCCGGCGCAGGTGCCGCCGCGGCTGACCGCTTCCAGGGCGGCATTGTCCGCCACCCGCTGCAATTTGCGCTGTTCCATGTAGAAGCGGCCGCTGTCGACCACCAGCAGCAGCATCACCACGGCCAGGCTCAACGTGGCGGCCGCCATCAACCCGATGGCCCCCCGCTGCCGGGTGGGGCCGCAAAACCGCGAACGAGGCGACATCGCGCACTCCTTTGCCGGCGCACGGCCGAGCGCTACCTCCATTGGTGCCCCTGAGTGTAGACGCGGCGGCGCGACACTGCTGGCAACACGCCAGCCCATCGGTTGGCGACGTGGATCGGGCTGATGCATTGAGGGCGGCCGGTCAGGCAATAGAATGCAAGCCGCGCTGGCCTCATCGCTGGCAAGCCAGCTCCCACAGGGTTCGGCGGTGACCGCAGGCTAAGCGCTCACCCAAGATCCTCTGTGGGAGCCAGCCTGCTGGCGATGGCGGCAGGTCAGGCAATGGAAATGTCAGCCGTGCAGGCCTCATCGCTTGCAGGCAAGTTCCCGCCAGGAGCCTAACGCGGCGGGTAGTTGGCCAGGATCCGGCCGACGGTCTCGCGGATCGCGCTGCTGCGGTCGGACGGGTTCGGCGTGCGGCTGAGCATCTGTTCGTCGCTGCCGCGCCAGACCAGTTTGCCGTCCTTGCCGTCGATCAGATCGATCTGGATGGTGGCGACCTTATAGGTGACGTTGCGGGTTTCGTTGTACATCGGCGCGCCCCAGTAGCCGTTCCAGGGGCCGCCCCAACCGCCGCCGTAGTTGGTCGTCACTTGCTGCTGGCGGTCTTCGACGATCAGGTAGGTCTGTACGTTCAGGTCGCCCCGGGCCCCTTGGGCGGCCGGGCGCAGGCCGCGTTGGTCGAGCTGGTCGGCGACGGCCTGGCGGATGCGCTGTTCGGTGAGGTCGCTCTTGATCCGCGGGTCGTCGGGGCGGTATTGCAGGGCAGGTTCTTTCCAGCTCCAGCTGCGGTAGGCGGCGAAGTCGCGGCTGGCGTCGAAGTCATGGTTGACCTGGTTGGCGGCGCAGGCGCCGAGCAGCGCGGCCACAGCCAGTAGAGCGAGACGGCGGAACATGGTTTTTCTCCGGTGGAAGACATGAACCCGGGGGCTTCGCGTTGCCTTGAAGCTAACTGGGAGGATACGCCGACATGGCCTTTTCCACAGCCTCGCGGATCGCGTCGGCACGTTCGATCTGGTTGCCGCGGGTGCCGGTTTCGGCGCTGGCGCTCCACACCGGTTGGCCCGTGCCGGCGTCGAACAGATCGACCCGCACCACCACGACCTGCTCCTGATAGGTGCGCACGACCGGCACGGTGTTGTACATCCCGTAACCCCGGCCATAGCGGTCATAGCCGCCGTATCCGCCGTAGTAGCCGTAATCGTCCTGCACCTGGCGCAGACGGGTCTCCAGCCGGAGGTCGGCGCTGACGAACAGGTCGGCCGGGCGGTTGTCGCGCAACGGCCGCAATCCGCGCTGATCGAGGGCGTTGCTGACGGCCTCCGCCACCTGCGCCGAATCGGCCCAGGCCGTGCCCGGCGGCAGACGCCCGTTGAGCCACGCCCAACTGCGGTAGCGCCCGTAGTCCCGCGGCGGCGCCGGGTAGGCGCTGCGGTCGAACACCGTGGCGGCCTGCGGCGGCACCGGCGGCAAGGGGCGCGATTGCGCCACGTAAGGGTTGCTGCCCTGGCAGGCGGCCAACCCCAGGCAGATCAGCAGTAACCCGCAATGCGTCTTCATTTCGTGCTCCGATCAGATCGGCCGGCAGATCCAGTGCAGGTAACGCCCAAGCCCGGCGAAGCTTGGGTGGCGGCGGTGGGCAAGCTCCATTTCCAGCAAGTCCGGCAGTGCGGCGCGGGACTGGAACTCCACCGGCATGTAATCGTGGAAAACCCGCACGCCGCTCTGGTTTTCGACCTGCCACAGGCCCGCGAGTTGCGCGGCCAGCTCCCGCGGGTCCAACGGTTGCTGCGGGGTCAGGCTCTGCTTTTCGCCGGCCATGTCGTTCTTGCGCAGCTTCTTGAAATGGCCCTTGAGCAGGTTGCGGTAGACCAGCGCATCGCGGTTGTAGAACGCCAGCGACAGCCAGCCGCCGGGCGCGGTCAATTGATGCAGCACCGGCAGGATCGTGTGCGGCTCGGCCAGCCATTCCAGCACCGCATGGCAGACCACCAGGTCATAGGGCTCGCTGAGCAGCCCGGGCAGTTCCTGCCACGGCGCCTGGATGAACGTCGCCTGCCGCCCGGCCTCGGCGAAGCGCTGGCGTGCGCCTTCGAGCATCGGCTCGGCCGGCTCGGCCAAGGTCACGGCGTGCCCGCGCTCGGCCAGCCACAGCGACATGTGGCCCAGCCCGGCGCCGATGTCCAGCACCCGCAGCGGCCGATCCGGCAACGCTTCGGCAAGGTCCGCCTGCAGCACCGCCAGACGGATCGCGCCCTTGGCGCCACCGTAGATCTTTTCGGCGAAGCGGGTCGCCAACCGGTCGAAGTGACGGTCGCTCATGCGCCGAACCGCCGTTCGCTGTCGGCCAGCTTGCTGCGCACCACCTCGTTCATGTCCAGCCCCAGCTCGCTGCACAGCAGGAGCAGATAGAGGACGATGTCGCCGACTTCCTGGCCGGCATGGGCGAGCTTGTCCGCCGGCAGTTCGCGCGACTGGTCTTCGCTCAGCCACTGGAAGATCTCCACCAGCTCGGCCATTTCCACGCTGGCGGCCATGGCCAGGTTCTTCGGACTGTGAAATTGCCGCCAGTCGTTGCGGTCGCGGATGGCGTGCAGGCGTTCGGTCAGTTCAACAAGGTTCATCGGGCTCTCCTGAATGCGCATAGCTTCGGGGGGATGCCCGGCGAAGGCAAGGGGCGCAGGTCCGGCGGCGCAGTGGGATTCACTGTGGGCACGAAGCAAAACCACTATGCTTGCAGGGAACCGGGCCGCGCTCGCGGCGGTCCAAGGTTCAGCCTTTTGATCAGGATGGATACATGCAGGCAGAAAGCTTTTTCGAATGGCTGGGCCAGGCGCTCGGCTCGGTCATCCGCTTCATCGTCGACGGTCTGAGCGGCCTGTTCAACCTGCTGGGCAACGCCGGCGGCAACTTCATCGACGGCCTGGCGCGCACGCTGGGCATGGACACGTCGATCATCAGCATCGTCACGCTGATCGTCGGGCTGATGCTGCTGTGGTCGGCGATCCGCGCGTTCATGAACGTGCGGATCGTCGCCGGGATCATCTGGCTGCTGCTGGGCCTGTGGCTGCTGAGCTGGATCATCCACTGACGCCATCCCCGCAAGCAGCCGCTACAATGCGGGCACCTCAAGGAGCCCGCATGTCCAACCTGACCGCCGACTGGCGTGACCGTCCGACCCACCGCCGGGTCTGGGCCCTCGCCGCCCCGATGATCCTTTCCAACATTTCCGTGCCGCTGGTGGCGCTGGTCGACAGCACCGTGATCGGCCACCTGCCCCATGCCCATCAGTTGGGCGCCGTGGCGGTGGGCGCCAGCCTGTACACGTTCCTGGCCTGGGCCATGGGTTTCCTGCGCATGGGCACCACCGGGTTCGCGGCCCAGGCGGCGGGACGCCGCGACGGCGCCGCGCTGCGCCAGATCCTGCTGCAAGGCCTGCTGCTGGCGATGGGGCTGGCGGTGCTGCTCGGCATCCTGGGCGTGCCCCTGAGCGGCATCGCCCTGCACGTCATGCAACCGTCGGCGGAGCTCGACCAACTGACCCGGGAGTTCTTCCACACCCGTCTGTTCGGCCTGCCGGCGGCCCTGGCCACCTATGCGCTGGTCGGTTGGTTCCTCGGCACCCAGAACGCCCGGGCGCCGCTGGCGATCCTGCTGACCACCAACCTGATCAACATCGTGCTCAACCTATGGTTCGTCATCGGCCTGGACTGGGGCGTGGCCGGTTCGGCCCGGGCTTCGGTGGTGGCCGAATGGTGCGGCGCCCTGCTCGGCCTGTCGCTGACGTCGAAGGCCCTGCGGGCCTATCCCGGCCGCATCGTCTGGGCGACCCTCAAGCGTTGGGGCAACTGGCGGCCGCTGCTGACGGTCAACCGCGACATCTTCATCCGCAGCCTGGCGCTGCAATCGGTGTTCTTCCTGATCACCGTGCAAGGCGCGCGGCTGGGCGACGCCACCGTGGCGGCCAACGCGCTGCTGCTCAACGGCCTGCTGCTGACGGCCCACGCCCTCGACGGCCTGGCCCATGCGGTGGAAGCCCTGTGCGGGCACGCCATCGGCGCCCGCGACCGCACCGCCCTGCGCCGCTCGCTGGTGGTGGCCGGCGGTTGGTCATTGCTGGCCAGCATCGGTTTCGCCGTGGGGTTCCTTTACGCCGGGCACCTGTTCATCGACCTGCAGACCGACATCCCGAGCGTGCGCAGCACGGCGTACCTGTACCTGCCCTATCTCGCCGCCCTGCCGCTGATCGCCGTGTGGAGCTACCTGCTCGACGGCCTGTTCATCGGCGCCACCCGCGCCAGGGAAATGCGCAACTGCATGCTGCTGACGGTGGTGGCGCTGTTGCCCCTGGCCTGGCTGCTGCAGGATCTGGGCAATCACGGGCTGTGGATCGCGTTCCTGCTGTTCATGGCGCTGCGCAGCCTGACGCTGGGCGCCCAGGCGCTGCGGCTGGGCCGCGACGATGGCTGGTTCAGCGCCACCGCCCACTGAACCCTCAGGGGCCGTCGCGCTGCCACAGGCGATGCAGGTGATCGAGCCGCTGCTGCGGGGTCAGGCCCGCCGGCGGCGGCACCAACGGCGCACGGGGATGCTGCAGCCGCAGCCACAGCCAGCCGTCGAGCACGGCGCGTTCGCTGAAGCCCAGGCCCAACCCCTCCTGGACATATCGCCACAACGCCGCGTAATCGGCGTTCAACGCCCGGCTCCAGCGCCAGGCATGCTGCTCCAGCAGGCACGTGCGCAAACGCCTCTGCTGAAGCGCCGTAAGACTTTGATCCACCGCCAACGGCGTCACCGCAAGCCCGGGATTGCGCAGCTGCTGCCAGCCCAGGCTGCCGAGCGCACGGTCGGCCCAGGAGCCGCCGTACCAGCGCAACCGGCGGATCGGCCCGAGCCAGCAGCTCAATTGCGCCGCATCGCAGGCGTCGAAGAAATAACTGGCGGTCTGCGTGTTGTAGAACCCGAACAAGGCCCGGTGATGCAGGCCCACCGAGACGGTCAGCATGCAGCGCAGATGCGCCAGCAAGCGTTCGACCGGCGCCTCGCAGCCGATCAGCAGACCGCGCCAGGTCTGCGGATCGCTGTGGCACAGGGCCGTCAACGCCGGGCTCCCCGCCAGCGCGACCAGCAGCGGCCCTTGCTCGCGCACCGGCTGAAACTCGGTGGCCTCGAACAGCCACACCTGATGCTGATGCGCAAACCCCTGACGCAGCGTGGCCTGCACCTGGGGCGTCAGCGGGGCGTCCAGCAGCAGCCATTGCGCCTGCGGCTCCGGCGACCGGCCGCTCATGCGGCGCCGCCCGGCTCAAGCGCGCCGAGCAGCCGGCAACTGCACAGCGGCTGCGGGCAATGGGCAAAACTGCCTCCGCCGGGGATCAGGCACAGCAACAGCAGCGGCTGCGCCGAGCCCAGCCATTGCGCCAGCCCTTCGCTGCGCGGCGCCTCCATCGGCGGGTCGTCCTCGCCATCGGCTCCGGCATCGAACCCGGCATCGACCGGCGCCTGAAGAATGCCGCTGATGACAGGCCGGTCGGGATCCCCCTCCAGAAACCCCACCACCACTTCAACGCCTTCGCGCAGCGCCGCCGGGGGCACATCGGCCAGGCCCGGCGCCAGGGCAAGCCAGCAATGGCTGGGCGCCGCGCCTTCACCCTGGTAGAGCCAGTCGAACTGCACCGCCACCCGCCGCAAGGGGTCGGGCGGCGGTTCGTCCACCCCGACCACCCAGGCCCGCTGCAGGCTGTGCAGGGCCGGGATGGCGGCCGGCGGGGGAACGGGCGCCGGACTGCCGGGTGCAACGCAGGCGATCCGGTTGCGGTAAGGAGGATCCAGGGCCGTGCCGGCCTGATGCTCGACCCGCGCCACCAGCCAGTCCCGTTCCCCGCCCATGGCCGCAGGACCGCTCAACGACAGCCTCCGGCCGCTGCGCAGCAACGGCATCCGCGTGCCGCCCTCGGCGGTCTGCGCCCGGCCATCGGTGCGCGCCTGCCACGGGTGCACGCCCGCGCCGTCCAACGGGCCTACGCTTATCTGGGGCAACTTCGCCGGGTCGTCGCCGAACACCAGGCAATGCCCGTCGCGCCGGTGTTCGAAGTGATAGTGGATCTGCGCCTGCGCGCACAGGCGCTGGACGAACTGCAGGTCCGACTCGCGGTACTGGGTGCAGAACGTTCGGGCCGGGTATTGGCCCGAAAGCCGAAACTGCCGCTGGACGCCGACGATGCCGTGCTCCTTGAGCACCTGGTCGAGGATCTGCGGCACCGAACGGCCACTGAACATCCGCTGGCTGCAGCGCAGCGCCAGGCAGCTCAACGCCGGCGCCAGGCGCACCCGGCACAGCCGGGCCCCGGGGCCGTGCTCACGCTGGACAAGACTGTGCAGGCGCCCGTGCACGCCCTCGGGCGCCGGGCCGAACTGCAGGAACGCCGCGCGGAACATCAGCCCGGCCAGGTCGAGGTGCGGATCGTCGATCAGCACATCGACCTCGAAGGCATAAGGCTCGGCGAACCCTTCCCGACCGGTGAAGGCCAGCACTTCCAGGGGCTCGGGCAGTCCCGCGACGTCGAGACGAAACAACGGCTCGTTGACTGGATCGAACATGGGGCGGATCTCTACAGGAGGGACAGCCGGGGATTCTCGCCGAGAGCCTTGGCCGAGTAGAGGGCCGAAGTACAACTTAGGAAATGACCTACGTGAAAAGCAGACCGCTTCACTTTGTCGGTCTAGGCAGCGAACTGTTTCACGCGGAAATTGAGAAAAGCCCTACCGGGCCATCCGAATTTTCCACAACGTCAGGAAAACATTCAGATGTCCCGGCAGGGCTTTGCCGTGTCTCAGGAAGACAGGTAGGAGGAGCGGGTCAGGCCCAGGCGCAGGGCATCGAGGAACTGGGTGCGCTCGTTGGCGCTGATGCGGGCACTGGCGCACTTGTCGCGGTAGTGGGTCATCAGTTCCTCCGGCGACAGGTGCACATAGCGCAGCATGTCTTCGATGGTGTCGTGGGTTTCGATGCCGGCGTGGTACACGCTGCCGTCGGCGTTCTGGTAGATGTTCACCGAGTCGGTGTCGCCGAACAGGTTGTGCATGTCGCCGAGGATTTCCTGGTAGGCGCCGACCAGGAACACGCCCAGCAGATAATCCTCGCCATCGTTCAGTGCGTGCACCGGCAGGCTGGTCTCGATGCTCTGCTCGTCGACGTACTGGTTGATCTTGCCGTCGGAGTCGCAGGTCAGGTCCTGCAGCACGGCGCGGCGCAGCGGCTCTTCATCCAGGCGGTGCAGCGGGATGATCGGCAGCACCTGGTCGATCGCCCAGGTGTCCGGCAGGCTCTGGAACACCGAGAAGTTGCAGATGTACTTGTCGGCCAGCTTGTCGTTGAGTTCGTCCAGCACCTGACGGTGCGAACGCTGACGCGCCTTCAGCGAGTTGTGCAGGCGACGGCACACGGCGAAGTAGCACTGCTCGGCCAGGGCCTTTTCGGCCAGGGTCAGCTTGCCGTCGGCGTACTGGGCCGCCACGTCGCTCATGTAGTGGGTGGCGCGCCAGTAGGTTTCGGTGACCATCTCGATGTCGGTCGGGCCGAGCAGGTCCACCAGCCACTGCACGGTTTCCGGCAGCGCTTCCTTGTTTTCGATCTGCGGCACGTCGTCGTTGTGTTTCTCGACGTCGGTCACCTGCACCACCAGCATGGCGTGGTGGGCGGTCAGCGAACGGCCGCTCTCGGAGAAGATGTGCGGGTGCGGCAGGCTCTGCGCGTCGCAGAACTCCTTGAGCATGCCCACCACCACGCCGGCGTAGTCGTCCATGTCGTAGTTGATCGAGCTGGCGTTGCGCGAGTGGGTGCCGTCGTAGTCCACGCCCAGGCCGCCGCCGACGTCGATGTGATCGACCGGCAGGCCGAGGTTGCGCAGCTCGCCGTAGTAGCGGATCGCTTCCTTGAAGCCGTGCTGGTAGTCGGCGAGGTTGGCGATCTGCGAACCCATGTGAAAGTGCAGCAGGCGGATGCCCTGATCCAGGCCCGCCGCGCGGAAACGCTCGACCACCGACAGCAGCTGCGCCGCCGACAGGCCGAACTTGGACTTCTCGCCGCCGGTGTCCGCCCACTTCGACGAGGCCAGCGACGACAGGCGCACGCGCAGGCCGACCTGCGGCTTCACCCGCAGGGAGGCGGCCTCTTCGATCACCAGGCCGACTTCCGATTCCTTCTCGATCACGATGAACACGTTGTGGCCGAGCTTCTGGCCCATCAGCGCCAGGCGGATGAACTCGCGGTCCTTGTAGCCGTTGCAGACGATGGTGCCGCCCTTCGGCGCCAGCGCCAGCACCGCCAGCAGCTCAGGCTTGGAACCGGCCTCAAGGCCGATGGACACGTTCTGGGTGGCGATGATGTTCTCGATCACCGCTTCTTGCTGGTTGACCTTGATCGGGTACAGCGCGGTGTACTTGCTCTGGTATTCCAGACGCTCGATGTTCGCGTCGAAGGCGCCGGTCAGCTGACGGACGCGGTCTTGCAGGATGTCGGGGAAGCGCACCAGCAACGGCAGGGACAAGCCGCTCTTGCGCAGCTGGTCGACCTGTTCGAACAGGTCGATGGGCGAACTGCTCGGGCCGTTCGGACGAACTTCGACGCGACCGGCGTCATTGATCGCGAAATACCCGGCCCCCCAATGGCGGATCCCGTAAACACTGCGGCTGTCCGCAACTGTCCATTGGCTGCCATCGTCTTTGCGTGTGCGTCGTACGGACATCGAAGTCCCCTATAAAGAAGTCATGAAGCGTCGCCTGACAGTCAGGCCGGCGCAGTCTAAAGAATGAAAATGACGGTTCGTCAGCGGGCGGTAGACCGCGCCCGCTGTCACGAGTTTAGAGACCGGTCATGAACAGGCTCTGTGAAAACCAATGAGACGACGCCGGACCTGAAGGGATTCAGGGCCGGATCAAGCCGCGAGTGGCTTTCACAGAGGCTGCTAGCCGCCGGACTTCTTCGCCTTGAAACCTTGCTTGATCAGCTCGGCCAAGAGTAGCTCGACATGATCGCCCTGGATTTCGATGACCCCGTCCTTCAGCGCACCGCCGGTGCCGCAACGTTTCTTCAACGTCGCCGCCAGCTCCTTGAGCGCGTCGATGGCCAGCGGCACGCCGGTGATGGTGGTCACCGTCTTGCCGCCACGGCCCTTGCTCTCGCGTCGCACGCGGGCAATGCCGTCGCCGGCCGGGATTTGCGTCTGTCTGCAGATGCAGGCGTCCACCGGTTTACTGCATTCCGGGCAATGACGACCTGCGTCGGTGGAAAACACCAGGCCGCCCAAGGCGGCGAAGGATGCGGCTTTTTTGGCCACCGGCAATCCTCTCGGGAGGACAAAAGACTGGCCGCCGCCTTGGGCAAGGCGATCGACCGCGAAGCCCCACTCAGGCAGGGGCAGCGCTACTGCACCGACGCTTTCGGGAAAGCGGGCCGGCGCAGCTTGAAAAGGTCGCGCAGTGTAACGGCAAAAAGCCGACTTGCTAAGAGCCAATCGGCGCCAATTTACACCTTCTTTGCGACGTCGTTGCCCCGGGCCTTCAGATAGCGTTCCAACGCCGCCAAGGAGTCCGGGCAGTAAGGCTTTTGCGTGATTTCCAGCATGACCTGTCCGACGGGCATGAAGCATGCCTCCAGCACTTCTTCGGGCTGCAGCTTCAGGGGGCCGTCCCACACCGCCGAGAACGCCGAGCACCACAGGCGGCTTTCGCTGTCCTCGAAGAAGAAATGGTCGTGGGCGGTCAGTTCGACGCCGCTCACGCCCAGCTCCTCTTCCAGCTCGCGGGCCGCCGATTCGGCGTAGGTTTCGCTGGCCAGCACCATGCCGCCGGCCGCCACGTCCCAATACCCGGGATAGATCGCCTTGCTCAAGGTGCGCCGGTGCACGCACAGCTCGCCGGCAGAGTTGAACAGCATGATGTAGGTGCCGCGGCCAATCAGCCCGCGCTCACGCAGCTCGGCCCGCGCCAAGGAGCCGAGCAGGTTGTCCCGCTCGTCGACCCAGGCGATGCGTTCGGCGTCCGAGGCGGCGCGGTGGGCCGCCTCGTCGGGAAGGTCGCTCATGGCTCAACCCTGGTTGAGCAGTTGGCGCAGGTCGATCACGGCGGCGTTGGCCCGGGAGATGTAATTGGCCATCACCAGCGAGTGGTTGGCCAGCACCCCGAAACCGCTGCCGTTGAGGATCATCGGGCTCCACACCGGCTCCTGCGAGGCTTCCAGCTCGCGGATGATCTGGCGCACGCTGACCGTGGCGTTCTTCTTGGCCAGCACGTCGGCGAAGTCCACTTCGATGGCGCGCAGCAGGTGCGACAGCGCCCAGGCCTGGCCGCGGGCTTCATAGAAGACGTTGTCGATCTGCATCCACGGGGTCTCGACCACTTCCTCGTCGACCTGCGGCACTTCGCCCACGGCCGGCACTTCGGTCTTCAGCGCAGTGTTGAGCTTGACCCGGCCGACGCTGGCCGACAGCCGCTGCGACAGCGAACCCAGACGGGTGCCGACATCGCCCAGCCAGTTGTTCAGGTTGTCGGCGCGGGCGTAGAACAGCGCGCTCTTCTGGTCGGGGCTCGCCAGGCGCGCCTGGTAACGGGTCAGGGAATTGATGCCTTCCTGATACTCCGACTCGCTGGACGGCAGGATCCAGCTCTTGTTGTCGAAGTTGAAGCGCGGCTCGGCCTTGGCCAGGTCGGCGTCTTCGGCCGACTGCGACTGCGAACGGGCGAAGTCCTTGCGCAGGGCCCGGGTCAGGTCGCGCACCTGCACCAGCACGCCGTATTCCCAGCTCGGCATGTTGTCCATCCACAGGCCCGGCGGGAAGCGGTCGTTGGAAATGTAGCCGCCCGGCTTGGTCAGCAACGTGCCGGCCACGGTCTTGAGGGTCTCGACGGTGGTGTAGCCGACCACCATCTGCTTGCCTTCCTTCTCGGCGGCGACCTGCGCGTTCTGCGCCACGGGAAACAGCGCCGGCTCCTGGCTCCAGTACCAGCCAAGGCCAATGGTCACCAACAGGTAAATGCCCACCAGGGTGGCCAGCGCACGGCTGAACAGCAGGCCGCCCAGATAGCTGCGGGTGGCCGACTTGGGTTCGGCGGCACGTTCAGGCGCGCTGCCCGCGCGGTTCTTCCAGTCCAGCATGGCGATATCCTTTCAGACTTGGGTTCAACGGTTCGACAGCAACCATACAGCAACGTGCCTTGCCCCGGCACCCGCCGTTGCGGGCATCCGGGAAAAACAGCGCTGCCGCGTCCCGAAAAAGGAAGGCTGGGCTGGGATTGGCATGGCGCCGCTCCTTGTTCGTTGAAACATGGGGTCATGACCGGGCAAACGTCTTCTAGGGGTTTCCCTGACCCTATCAACGATAAACACCCTGGAAACCGATGCTGGAGAAAAGCAGAACGCCCTGTAGGACAACATCCGAAACGCGTCGGGAAATCTCTTCAACCATAAGAGGAAACTTCCTGTAAGCCCAGCCTACGGGCACTTTTCGCAAGCGCATGTCCCGGCCGAAACCGCCAAGTCGAAAACTGAATGGTGCTGCGCCGCAGATTATTGACGTACGACACTCATGTAAGGGAAAAGAGGTGCTAGCATAGAGCCACCAGTCGATCTCAGCATGCACCCTAACTAGTAGTCAGGATATGACCGAGCCAGAAGACCCCAGCCGTGAGCGCCTCAAGCACCACTTTGCCCAGCGGGTAATTCATCAGGCACGTCAGATTCTTGAGATATGGCAGCGCCTGCAACGCAGCGAATGGTCCACCGCCGACCTCGCCGAGCTGAGCGAGGCCAACCTGCGCCTGCTGCGTTTCGCCGAGCGCTTCGAACAGCCTGAGCACACGCAGCTGGCCCGCCACATCAGCCAGTCGCTGGAAGCCGTCGACGCCAACCGCGGCCGGCTGAGCAGCGGCCTGATCACCGACCTCAACCGCTTGATGCAGCGCCTGTCGCGCACTGGCCTGCGCCACGGCGACCAGCTCGACCAGACGTTCCTGCCGCCGCTGCGCAAACCGATCTACGTGCTGCTGCAAGACCATGACCGCGCCGAGCGGCTGGCCAAGCAACTGGAGTTCTTCGGCCTCACCGCCCAGGCGCTGGACAGCGTGTCGGCGTTCCGTTCCTCGATGGTCGAGCGCCTGCCCGCCGCCATCGTCATGGACGTGGACTTCAGCGCCCCCGGCGTCGGCCTGACCCTGGCCGCCGAAGCCCAGCAGGGCCTGGAGGAGCCGCTGCCGCTGCTGTTCTTCAGCCTGCACGAAACCGACACCCCGACCCGCCTGGCCGCCGTGCGCGCCGGCGGCCGGGAGTTCCTCACCGGCACCCTCGAAGCGTCGAGCCTGCTGGAGAAGATCGAGGTGCTGACCTGCGTCGCCCAGTACGAACCCTATAAAGTGCTGATCATCGACGACTCCCGCGCCCAGGCCCTGCACACCGAACGCCTGCTCAACAGCGCGGGCATCGTCACCCGCACCCTGATCGAGCCGATCCAGGCCATGGCCGAACTGGCGGATTTCCAGCCGGACCTGATCATCCTCGACATGTACATGCCGGCCTGCACCGGCACCGAACTGGCCAAGGTCATCCGCCACAACGACCGCTACGTCAGCGTGCCGATCATTTACCTGTCGGCCGAGGACGACCTGGACAAGCAGCTCGACGCCATGAGCGAGGGCGGCGACGACTTCCTGACCAAACCGATCAAACCGCGCCACCTGATCACCACCGTGCGCAACCGCGCCGCCCGGGCGCGCAACCTCAAGGCGCGGATGGTGCGCGACAGTCTCACCGGCCTGTACAACCACACCCACATCCTGCAACTGCTGGAGGACTGCTCGTTCCGCGCCCGCCGCGAGGGCAAGCCGCTGAGCTTCGCCATGCTCGACATCGACCACTTCAAGCGGGTCAACGACAGCCACGGCCACCCGATGGGCGACCGGGTGATCAAGAGCCTGGCGCTGTTCCTCAAGCAGCGCCTGCGCAAGACCGACTTCATCGGCCGCTACGGCGGCGAGGAATTCGCCATCGTCATGCCCGACACCGACCTGACCGCCGCGCACAACGTGCTCGACGAGATCCGCCAGCGCTTCGCCGAGATCCACTACCCGGCGCAGCCGCAGGATCTGTGGTGCACCTTCAGCGCCGGTGTCGTGGAGATGAGCGAGGACTCCGACAGCCTGATGATGGCCACCCAGGCCGACGAGGCCCTGTACCGCGCCAAGGGCGAAGGGCGCAACCGGGTGCAGGTCGCCCGGGACTCAAAGCAAAGTGCCACTTTTTCATCGGAATCCACTGATTCGGTCATAACCCTGTAACAGAACCGCAATAAATTCAGGCGCTTACCATTTCTGCCGTTGGTAGCCGTCATGCGCCTGAAGTTGCTCACCAATCTCAACACGCTGTTGCTGGTCGCCGTGTGCGTGGCCCTCGGCGCCACGCTGTGGTGGTCGCAGAGAGCCCTGGAGCGCCCTTACCTGCTGATGGAGCGCTACCTGGGTCTGTCGCAGCGCTTTCAGAACGATGCGGCACGCAACGTCGAAGACTACCTCGCCAGCGGCGACGCCCTGCGCCTGAGCGGCGCCACCGCCGCCCTCGACGACCTGCAAAAGGAACTCGGCGAACTGCCGCCCGCCCTGGCCGACACCCTGCGGCCGAGCCTTTCGGACCTGGACGATTTCAGCAAGACCGACCTGCTGGCGGCCGGCAAGCTGGCCGGCGACCCGCAAGCGCTGCTGGTGCAGGCCGAACGGGAGCTGAGCGCCAGCCTCGACCAGCTCAGCACCTACGCCAACGGCAATGCGGCGTACCTGGCGCCGCTGCTCAACGCGGCGCAGCACCTGGGCAAGCTGACGCTGGCCCGGGACAAACTGGTCAGCAGCGGCCGCAGCGAACTGGCCGCCGACGTCGAACGGGAAGTCGCCAACCTGCGTGCCCAGGCCCAGGCCATCGATGCCCTGCCGTTGCTCGGCGTGATCAGCCAGAGCGAATCCGGCAGCGACGACTTCGCCGCGATGATGGGCATCGAAAGCACCGAAAAGGCCGCCGCCGAAGACGCCGGCGTCGGCCTCAAGCGTGAACTCAACAGCCTGCTCGGCCGCTACCCGGCGGAGCTTTCGCGCACCCGCGAGCAGATCCAGAAGCGAACCGACCTTGCCGCCGCCACCCACCGGAAGATAGCCGCCGTGCAGCAGGCCATCGCCGGGCTGGAGCCGGCCGTGCGCGCCCAGCACGGCCAGATCCAGGGCGAGGTGCGGCTGATGCAGGGCGTGATGATCGGCCTGATCCTGTTGATCGCGCTGCTGATCGACACCTTGCAGCGGCGCCTGGCCCGCACGCTCACCAACCTCGCGCCGGCGCTGTCGACCTGGGCCGAGGGCGACTTCAGCCGCGACATCCGGCTGGGCAAGACCAACCGCGAACTGCACGACATCGAAGCCTCGCTCAACCGCTTGCGCGCCTACCTGGTGGATCTGGTCGGCACCATCCGCGGCAACGCCGAGCAGGTGGCCGGCAGCAGTCGCACCCTGGCCGAGCTGAGCAACGACCTGCACAGCGGCGCCGAACACCAGGCCGGGGACACCGCGCTGATCCGCGACTCCCTCAGCGAACTGGAAGCGACCATCCAGCAAGTGGCCGGCGACGCCCGCCAGGCCGCCGACGCCAGCCGCCATGCCGGGCAGGCCGTCGAGCACGGCCAGCAGGTGATCGGCCAGAGCCTCACCGGGCTGCATGCGCTGGTCGGCGAGGTGCAGGGCAACGCGCAGATGATCGAACACCTGGCGGAGGAGTCCGCCACCATCGGCGGCGTGCTGACGGTGATCCGTTCGATCGCCGACCAGACCAACCTGCTGGCCCTCAACGCCGCCATCGAAGCGGCCCGGGCCGGCGAGATGGGCCGCGGCTTCGCCGTGGTGGCCGAGGAAGTCCGCTCGCTGGCGCAACGCACCGCCGGGGCCACCGCCGAGATCCAGACGCTGATCGCCGGCCTGCAGACCGCCGCCCGTCAATCGGTCGAAGGCATGCGCACCCAGGTCGAACACGCCGAAGCCACGGCCAACCAGGCCCAGGCGGCGGACGGGGCGCTGGACAAGATCGTCGGCGCGATCAAGACCATCGCCGCCACCGCCGTACGCATCGCCGACGTCACCGCCCAGCAGAGCGGCGCGGTCAGCGAGATCCGCGACCACAGCGAGCGGATCCATCAACTGGGCGGGGACAACCTGCTGCGCATCGGCCAAGGGCGCGAGCAAGGCGAAAACCTGCTGGAGCTGGGCGGGCAACTGCACACGGCGGTGCAGGCTTTCCGCGTCTGACCGGCGGCATGGGCGGGCTGGGCCTGCGGGAGCAACCGTCTTGCGCTGCCGGGCCCCATCGCCGGCAGGCCGGCTCCCACAGGCACGATATCGCACGCAACATGGCGCTGCGTCAGGCCAATCGCCGCAGCGCGTCCTGCAGCCCCCGGCACCGTCCGCTATCATGCCCTCAATTCCGATACGCGAGATTGTCATGCGCCGCCTGCTTTGCCTCCTGCTCTTGATCCTTGCCCTGCCGGCCGGCGCCGCCGGGCTGTTCGACAGCAAACCCAGCGCCTCCCTGGGCTCGATCAACAACAGCGCCGACTTCCTGCCGGTGCGCGAAGCCTTCCGGCTGAGCCTGGTCGAAACCACGCCGCAGTCGGTCAAGCTGCGCTTCGTCGCCACCGAGGGCTATTACCTCTACCGCCACCGCTTCCAGTTCCGCGCCGACCCGTCCGACGTGACGCTGGGCGCCGCGCAACTGCCGCCGGGCGAGCAGAAGCACGACGAGTTCTTCGGTGACGTGGAGGTCTACCACGGCATCACCGATGTCGAACTGCCGCGCAACGATGCCCGCCCCTTCACGCTCGCCGTCACCTATCAGGGCTGCGCCGACAAGGGCTTGTGCTATCCGCCGGAGACCGAACGGCTGAACATCGAAGGCAGCGCTTCGGCCGGCACGGCGCCGCCCGCCTGGGACTGGCGCGACCTGGCGCTGTTCTTCCTTGCGGGCCTGGGCCTGACGTTCACGCCCTGCGTGCTGCCGATGCTGCCGATCCTTTCCGGCGTGGTGCTGCGCGGCCAGGTCGGCGGGTTACGCGGCTTCAACCTGTCGCTCGCCTATGTGCTGCCGATGGCGGCGTGCTTTGCCCTGCTGGGGGCGCTGATGGGACTGTTCGGTGCGCAGCTCAACCTGCAGGCGCGGCTGCAGTCGGCGTGGGTGCTGGTGCCGTTCGCCCTGTTCTTTGCGGTGTTCGCCCTGGCGATGTTCGGCGTGTTCGAGCTCAAGCTGCCGCACGTCATCAGCAGCCGCCTCGACCGTATCGCCGGACGCACCGAAGGCGGCTCGTTGTGGGGCGCGGCGGTGCTGGGCGTGGTCTCCAGTTTGCTGGTGTCGCCGTGCGTCTCGGCGCCGCTGGCCGGTGCGCTGCTATATATAAGCGCCAGTGGCGATGCGCTGGGCGGCGGGCTGAAGCTGTTCATGCTCGGTCTGGGCATGGGCGCGCCGCTGTTGCTGGTGGCCACCGGCGGCGCCGCATGGCTGCCCAAGAGCGGGCCATGGATGATGTACGTGAAGAACGGCATCGGCGTGCTGTTGCTGGGGCTGTCGATCGGTTTGCTCAGCCGCGTGCTGCCGGGCCAGGTCACGTTGCTGCTGATCGGGCTGCTGGCCGGCGGCGTGGGCCTGTTCCTCGGTGCGCTGGAGTTCGTCTACAAGCCGCCGCGCAAACGCCTCGGCCAGTTGCTGGGGATGTTCCTGCTGTTCTATGCGCTGGCCTGCTGGTACGGCGCGTTCAGCGGCCAGACCGACCCGCTGAACCCCATTGCTCCGCGCATGGCCCAACATGACGCACCGGCCCAGGACAGCGGTCGGTGGCAGACCGTCAGCACCCCGGTGGAACTGGACCGCGTGCTGCTGGAGGCGAAGGCCGCCGGCACCCCGCTGCTGCTCGACTGGTACGCCGACTGGTGCATCAGCTGCAAGGTCATCGAGCACGAAGTGCTCAACGACGCCACGGTCATGGAGCGGCTCAAGGGCTACCGGCTGATCCGCTTCGATATCACCGCAAGCACCGCCGAACAGCGCTCCCTGCTCGACCGCTACACCCTGTTCGGCCCGCCGGCGCTGATGTTCTTCGGCAAGGACGGTAACGAACGCCTTGATGTGCGGGTGATCGGCGAGATCGGCGCGGCCGGCTTCCTTGAGCGGATCCGCCAGGCGAATGACCGGATTTAATCACTCGGTCACATACTTTGCGCAAACATCGGGCATCGTGCTGGCTATTGCAGAGAACTGGACAGTCACAAAGTCTTTGCGGCATAGTCGCCGGGTTCCGACGAAGGCTCACCCCAAACAAGGTACACGCAGATGGCAACGCTATTGGTGCTGCACGGCCCCAACCTGAACCTGCTCGGCACCCGGGAACCGGGCACCTACGGCTCGACCACCCTGGCGCAGATCAACCAGGACCTGGAGCGCCGCGCCCGCGAAGCCGGCCATCACCTGCTGTACCTGCAGAGCAACGCCGAGTACGAACTGATCGACCGGATCCATGCCGCCCGCGACGAGGGCGTGGACTTCATCCTGATCAATCCGGCGGCTTTTACGCACACAAGTGTCGCATTACGTGACGCGCTGCTGGCGGTGAGCATCCCATTCATCGAAGTGCATCTGTCCAACGTGCACAAACGCGAACCTTTCCGCCATCACTCCTACTTCTCCGATGTTGCGGTGGGAGTGATCTGCGGCCTTGGCGCCAGCGGTTACCGACTGGCCCTGGAGGCCGCCCTGGAACAGCTTGAACGACAGGCAACGGCTTGAACAACAAGCGTTAAACGCCCCTGACCGACCCTTGGGAGTTGATGATTCATGGATATCCGTAAAGTTAAGAAACTGATCGAATTGCTGGAAGAGTCCGGCATCGACGAGCTCGAGATCAAGGAAGGCGAAGAGTCCGTACGCATCAGCCGCAACAGCAAAGTTGCGCCGCAGCAGTACTACGCGCCGGCGCCTGCTCCGGTCGCCGCCCCAGCCGCACCGGCCGCCGCCCCAGTGGCTGCAGCCGCCCCGGCCGCCGCTGCCGCTCCAGCGCTGAACGGCACCGTCGCCCGTTCGCCGATGGTCGGCACTTTCTACCGCAAGGCATCGCCGACCTCGCCGGCCTTCGTTGAAGTCGGCCAGACCGTGAAGAAAGGCGACACCCTGTGCATCGTCGAAGCCATGAAGATGATGAACCACATCGAGGCGGAAGCCAGCGGCGTGATCGAATCCATCCTCGTCGAAGACGGTCAGCCGGTTGAGTTCGACCAACCGCTGTTCACCATCGTTTGAACTGCGGAGAGCCTTTGATGACTGCGAAGTTGGAAAAAGTTCTGATCGCTAACCGCGGTGAGATCGCCCTGCGGATTCTGCGTGCCTGCAAAGAGATGGGCATCAAGACCGTCGCCGTTTACTCCAAGGCCGACAAAGAGCTGATGCACCTGGGCCTGGCGGACGAATCCGTCTGCATCGGCCCGGCTTCCGCCGCGCACTCCTACCTGCACATCCCGGCGATCATCGCCGCCGCCGAAGTGACCGGCGCCACCGCCATTCACCCAGGCTACGGCTTCCTCGCGGAAAACGCGGACTTCGCCGAGCAGGTCGAGAACTCCGGCTTCGCCTTCATCGGCCCGAAGGCCGACACCATTCGCCTGATGGGCGACAAGGTCTCGGCCAAGCACGCGATGATCACCGCCGGCGTTCCGACCGTACCGGGCTCCGACGGCCCGCTGCCGGAAGACGAAGAGACGGCGCTGCGCATCGGCCGTGAAGTCGGCTACCCGGTGATCATCAAGGCTGCCGGCGGCGGTGGCGGTCGCGGCATGCGCGTGGTGCACAAGGAAGAAGACCTGATCGCCTCGGCGAAACTGACCCGTTCCGAAGCGGGCGCAGCGTTCGGCAACCCGATGGTGTATCTGGAGAAGTTCCTGACCAACCCGCGCCACGTCGAAGTGCAAGTGCTCTCCGACGGCCAAGGCAACGCCATCCACCTGGGCGACCGCGACTGCTCGCTGCAGCGCCGTCACCAGAAGGTCCTCGAAGAAGCGCCGGCACCGGGCATCGACGAGCAGGCCCGCAAGGAAGTCCTCGCCCGCTGCGTCCAGGCGTGCATCGACATCGGCTACCGCGGTGCCGGCACCTTCGAGTTCCTGTACGAGAACGGCCGGTTCTACTTCATCGAAATGAACACCCGCGTTCAGGTGGAGCACCCGGTTTCGGAGATGGTCACCGGCATCGACATCGTCAAGGAGATGCTCAGCATCGCCGCCGGCAACAAGCTGTCGTTCACCCAGGACGACGTGGTCATCCGCGGCCACTCGCTGGAGTGCCGGATCAACGCCGAAGACCCGAAGACCTTCATGCCGAGCCCTGGCACGGTCAAGCATTTCCATGCACCGGGCGGCAACGGCGTTCGCGTCGATTCGCACCTGTACAGCGGTTATGCGGTTCCGCCGAACTACGACTCGCTGATCGGCAAGCTGATCACCTACGGCGCCACCCGCGACGAGGCCATGGCACGCATGCGCAACGCCCTGGACGAAATCGTGGTGGACGGGATCAAGACCAACATCCCGCTGCACCGTGACCTGACCCGCGACGAAGGCTTCTGCAAAGGGGGCGTGAACATTCACTACCTCGAGCACAAGCTGGCCGGCGACAAGCACTAAGCTTCAGCCTGCGCACGACAAGGCCGCCTCCGGGCGGCCTTGTCGTATCCGCACCTCCGCTTCCTTGTGGAAGCGAGCCTGCTCGCGATGACGTCGGCACATTCAACACATACGGTGAATGGCACACCGCCTTCGCGAGCAGGCTCGCCCCTACAGGGGAAAGGCTGCGGTCAACACTGCTCCCACAAACGCCGTGCGCTCGCGTAAACTTGCGCGCTTCGCGCAGACCGCTAGGCTGCACATCAATCTTTTTCACAGGTGCCCGCCATGCCTTGGCTGCAAGTCCGTCTCGCCATCAGCCCAGAACAAGCCGAAACCTACGAAGACGCTTTCCTTGAAGTGGGCGCCGTTTCGGTGACCTTCATGGACGCCGAAGACCAACCGATCTTCGAGCCTGAACTCAACACCACCCCGCTGTGGTCGCACACCCATCTGCTGGCCCTGTTCGAGGGCGGCACCGAAGCCGCCGCCGTGCTGGCCCACCTTGAGCTGCTGACCGGCAGCCCGCTGCCCGAGCACCACAGCGAAGTGATCGAAGACCAGGACTGGGAACGCAGCTGGATGGACAACTTCCAGCCGATGCGCTTCGGCCAGCGCCTGTGGATCGTGCCGAGCTGGCACGCCGCACCCGAGCCCGGCGCGGTCAACCTGCTGCTGGATCCGGGTCTGGCGTTCGGCACCGGCACCCACCCGACCACCGCCCTGTGCCTGGAATGGCTCGACGGCCAGGACCTCAAAGGCTGCAACGTGCTGGACTTCGGCTGCGGCTCGGGGATCCTGGCCATCGCCGCCCTGCTGCTGGGCGCCAAGGAAGCGGTCGGCACCGACATCGACGTGCAGGCGCTGGAAGCCTCCCGCGACAACGCCGGGCGCAACGGCATCGCCGACGAACTGTTCCCGCTCTACCTGCCCCAGGATCTGCCGCAGGAAAAGGCCGACGTGCTGGTGGCCAACATCCTGGCAGGCCCCTTGGTCTCCCTCGCTGCGCAACTGTCCGGCCTGGTCAAGCCCGGCGGACGCCTGGCGTTGTCCGGCATCCTCGCCGAACAGGGCGATGAGGTCGCCGCCGCCTACGCCCAGGACTTCGACCTGGATCCGATCGCCAACCGTGACGGCTGGGTGCGCATCACCGGCCGTCGGCGCTAGAATGGCCGCCTGCACAATCCGGATCCTCGCATGACCGACAGCTTCGTCACCCAGTGCCCGCATTGCCAAACCAGCTTTCGCGTCAGCCACGCCCAATTGAGCGTGGCCCGCGGAGTGGTTCGTTGCGGCTCGTGCCTGCAAGTGTTCAACGCCGCCAAACAGCTGCTTGAACAGCGGGCCGGCAGGGAAACGGCCGTGCAGGCCGCGCCAGCGCCGAGCGAGCCGCCGCGCCCCGCGGAGCCGGCAGCCGCCGTACCGCAGCCTGCCGCCCCTGTCGAACCGGCACCGCCGCGCGCCATCAGCCAGAAGCAATGGAGCGCCGCCGAGCTGGACCTCGACAGCCTGGACCTGGACGAAGAGCTCGCCCGCCTCGAACAGCGGGAAATCCAGCCGATCACCGAGTCCGGCCGGCCCCGCGAAGAGTCCCTGAGCGCCCGCCGCGACAGCCACGAGCCGGACGACGGGGCCTGGCCCGACAGCCTGTTCAGCGAACCGGCGGACGAACGGATGGCCGCGCCGGCGCCGGACGACGAGCCACCGGCCGTCGAGCCGGAGCCGGCCAGGCCGCAGCGCACGGAGCCGTCGCTGTCGCTGGAACCTGTTGATCTGGACGACGAGCCGCCGATCCCGCAACTGCGGCTGCACGACCCGATCGACCCCGCCGCCCGCCAGGAGCGCCTGTCCGCGGACGACGAGCCCGAAGGCGAACTGCCGTCGGTCGAGCCCCTGCGCAAGAAACGCGAACGCGGCGAGCGCGCAGCCCCCGGCGTACGCGCCGAAGTGCTGCAGGACCTGACCGACGACCCGCTGCAGCTGGACTGGCAGAAACGCCGCTCCCCTTGGGGCCGGCGCTTTCTCTGGCTGCTGCTGATCATCCTCGCCGCCGCCGGTTTGGCCGGCCAGTACGTGGCCTACCATTTCGACGAACTGGCCCGCCAGGACCAGTACCGCCCGTGGTTCCAGCAACTGTGCCCGCAGATCGGCTGCACGGTGCCGTCGAAGGTCGACATCGCCAAGATCAAGAGCAGCAACCTGGTGGTGCGCAGCCATCCGGAGTTCAGCGGCGCGCTGGTGGTCGATGCGATCATCTACAACCGCGCCCCGTTCTCCCAACCGTTCCCGTTGCTGGAACTGCGCTTCGCCGACCTCAACGGGCACCTGATCGCCAGCCGTCGCTTCAAGCCCGGCGAGTACCTCAACGGCGACCTCGAAGGCATGGCGGAAATGCCGCCGCAGACGCCGATCCACATCGCGCTGGACATCCTCGACCCCGGGGCCAAAGCGGTGAACTACAGTCTGAGTTTCCACTCCCCCGAGTGAAACGCCCGGCCGCTGCGCGATTGGCGGCGGTTTTCTGACTTTGCCCGGCTCGACCAAACCGCTGGCGATAACAGAATAACTGTTCAGATTTTGTTCAATTCAGCCTTTATCCAGTCATCGAGAGCGGGTATCATGCCAACCCTTTTTCGAACTCTCATGATCCGGCCCCACTTCAGGGAAGTCCTATGTCGGCGGTACGCATCGGCCCATACACATTGCAGAACGGCTTGGTCCTCGCCCCGATGGCGGGGGTCACCGACCAGCCCTTCCGGCAGCTTTGCAAGCGTCTGGGCGCCGGGCTCGTGGTCTCGGAGATGGTCACCAGCGACATGAGCCTGTGGAACACCCGCAAGTCGCGCATGCGCATGATCCACGAAGGCGATCCCGAGCCGCGCTCGGTGCAGATCGCCGGCGGCGATGCGCAGATGCTGGCGGACGCGGCCCGGGCCAACGTCGGGCTGGGCGCGCAGATCATCGACATCAACATGGGTTGCCCGGCCAAGAAGGTCTGCAACAAGGCCGCCGGCTCCGCGTTGCTGAAGGATGAGGCGCTGGTCACCGAGATCCTGCACGCCGTGGTGGCGGCGGTCGATGTGCCGGTGACCCTGAAGATCCGCACCGGATGGGATCGCGAGAACAAGAACGGCCTGACCGTGGCGAAGATCGCCGAACAGGCCGGGATCACGGCGCTGGCGGTGCATGGCCGCACCCGCGCCGACCTGTACACCGGTGAGGCCGAGTACGACACGATCGCCGCGATCAAGCAGGCGGTGTCGATCCCGGTCTTCGCCAACGGCGACATCGATTCGCCGGAAAAGGCCCGGCACGTGCTCGACGCGACCGGCGCCGACGGCCTGCTGATCGGCCGGGCCGCCCAGGGGCGGCCGTGGATTTTCCGTGAGATCGAGCATTTCCTGCGCACCGGCGAAAAGCTGCCGGCGCCGGAGCTGATCGAGGTGGAACGCATTCTGCTTGAGCATCTGGCCGCCCTCCACGCGTTCTATGGGGACGTGATGGGCGTGCGCATCGCCCGCAAGCATGTGGGCTGGTATCTCGCAACCCTGCCGGGCGCCAGGGAGTTCCGCGCCCGCTTCAATCGTTTGGATGGTACGGAAACACAATGCGCCAACGTTCGGGAGTTCTTCGCCGAACGTTACAAGAGCCTGACAGGGGACGGAGAAGGGGTGGCCGCATGACGATGATGACCGAGACTTTAGTGAGTGGAACAACACCCGTGAGCGACAACGTGAATTTGAAACAGCACCTCAATACGCCGAGCGAAGAAGGCCAGACCCTTCGCGGGAGTGTCGAGAAGGCGCTGCACAATTATTTCGCCCACCTCGAGGGCGCAACCGTCACGGACGTGTACAACCTGGTGCTCTCCGAAGTCGAGGCTCCCCTGCTCGAAAGCGTGATGAACTACGTCAAGGGCAACCAGACCAAGGCCAGCGAGCTGCTCGGACTGAACCGCGGCACGCTGCGCAAGAAACTCAAGCAGTACGATTTGCTGTAAGCATTCAATACCAACCAGAAAGGCGCCCGCGTGAAACCGGTCGCCTTTTTTGCTGACTTCCCTTGCTTTTGATGGAAATTGAGATGACCGACCAGACTACCCGCCTGCCGATCCGCCGCGCCTTGATCAGCGTTTCCGACAAGACCGGGATCCTCGAATTCGCCAGGGAGCTGGAAGCCCTGGGCGTGGAAATCCTTTCCACCGGCGGGACCTTCAAGCTGCTGCAGGACAATGGCGTGTCCGCAGTGGAAGTCGCGGACTACACCGGTTTCGCCGAAATGATGGACGGCCGGGTCAAGACCCTGCACCCGAAAATCCACGGCGGCATCCTCGGCCGCCGCGGCACCGACGACGCCATCATGAACGAGCACGGCATCAAGCCGATCGATCTGGTCGCGGTCAACCTCTACCCGTTCGAAGCCACCATCAGCAAGCCCGGCTGCGACCTGCCGACCGCCATCGAGAACATCGACATCGGCGGGCCGACCATGGTGCGTTCGGCGGCGAAAAACCATAAAGACGTCGCCATCGTGGTGAACGCCAGCGACTACGCCAACGTGCTGCAGAACCTCAAGGCCGGCGGCCTGACCTACGCCCAGCGCTTCGACCTGATGCTCAAGGCCTTCGAGCACACCGCCGCCTACGACGGCATGATCGCCAACTACATGGGCACCGTGAACCAGGCCACCGACGTGCTGAGCACCGAAGGCCGCAGCGAATTCCCGCGCACCTTCAACAGCCAGTTCATCAAGGCCCAGGAAATGCGCTACGGCGAGAACCCGCACCAGAGCGCGGCGTTCTACGTGGAAGCCAAACCGGCCGAAGCCGGCATCGCCACCGCCACCCAGCTGCAAGGCAAGGAACTGTCGTACAACAACGTGGCCGACACCGACGCCGCGCTGGAATGCGTGAAGAGCTTCGTCAAGCCGGCCTGCGTCATCGTCAAGCACGCCAACCCGTGCGGCGTTGCCGTGAGCCCGGACGCCGAAGGCGGCATCCGCCAGGCCTATGAGCTGGCCTACGCCACCGACACCGAGTCGGCGTTCGGCGGCATCATCGCCTTCAACCGCGAACTCGACGCCGAGACCGCCAAGGCCATCGTCGAGCGTCAGTTCGTCGAAGTGATCATCGCCCCGAGCGTCAGCGAAGAAGCCCGCGCCGTGGTGGCCGCCAAGGCCAACGTGCGCCTGCTGGCCTGCGGCGAGTGGTCGGCCGACCGCAGCCCGGCCTGGGACTACAAGCGCGTCAACGGCGGCCTGCTGGTGCAGAGCCGCGACATCGGCATGATCAGCGCCGACGACCTGAAGGTCGTGACCAAGCGCGCGCCGACCGAGCAGGAAATCAACGACCTGATCTTCGCCTGGAAAGTGGCCAAGTTCGTCAAGTCCAACGCCATCGTCTACGCCAAGAACCGTCAGACCATCGGTGTCGGCGCCGGCCAGATGAGCCGCGTGAACTCCGCCCGCATCGCCGCGATCAAGGCCGAGCACGCCGGTCTGCAGGTGGCCGGCTCGGTCATGGCGTCCGACGCGTTCTTCCCGTTCCGCGACGGCCTGGACAACGCGGCCAAGGTCGGCATCACCGCAGTGATCCAGCCGGGCGGCTCGATGCGTGACGCTGAAGTGATTGCCGCTGCCGATGAAGCCGGCATCGCCATGGTCTTCACCGGCATGCGCCACTTCCGTCACTAAGTACACGACCCACTGTAGGAGCGAGCCTGCTCGCGATAGCAATAGACCAGTCAACGCAGTATTGACTGATACACCGCCATCGCGAGCAGGCTCGCTCCTACAGAAAAGCATCCCAGCGGTGCTCCATAGAATTAGCGTCATCCGAGGTTTCTGAAATGAATGTTTTGATCATCGGCAGCGGTGGCCGTGAACACGCCCTGGCCTGGAAAGTGGCTCAGGATCCGCGCGTGCAGAAGGTTTTCGTGGCGCCGGGCAACGCCGGCACCGCCATTGAGGCCAAGTGCGAAAACGTCGCCATCGACGTGCTGGCCCTGGAGCAACTGGCCGACTTCGCCCAGAAGAACGTTTCCCTGACCATCGTCGGCCCGGAAGTGCCGCTGGTGGCCGGCGTCGTCGACCTGTTCCGCGCCCGTGGCCTGGACTGCTTCGGCCCGACCCAGGGTGCCGCGCAGCTCGAAGGTTCGAAGGCCTTCACCAAGGACTTCCTGGCCCGCCACAAGATCCCGACCGCCGACTATCAGAACTTCACCGAGATCGAGCCGGCCCTGGCCTACCTGCGTGAAAAAGGCGCGCCGATCGTGATCAAGGCCGACGGCCTGGCCGCCGGCAAAGGCGTGATCGTCGCCATGACCCTGGCCGAAGCCGAAGACGCCGTGCGCGACATGCTCGCCGGCAACGCCTTCGGCGACGCCGGTTCGCGCGTGGTCATCGAAGAATTCCTCGACGGCGAGGAAGCCAGCTTCATCGTCATGGTCGACGGCAAGAACGTCCTGCCGATGGCCACCAGCCAAGACCACAAGCGCGTCGGCGACGGCGACAGCGGCCCGAACACCGGCGGCATGGGCGCCTACTCCCCGGCCCCGGTGGTCACCGCCGACGTGCACCAGCGCGTGATGGATCAGGTGATCTGGCCGACCGTGCGCGGCATGGCCGCCGAAGGCAACGTCTACACCGGCTTCCTGTACGCGGGGCTGATGATCGACAAGGCCGGCAACCCCAAGGTCATCGAGTTCAACTGCCGCTTCGGCGACCCGGAGACCCAACCGGTGATGCTGCGCCTGCAGTCGAGCCTGGTGCTGCTGGTCGAGGCCGCCCTGGCCCAGGCGCTGGACAAGGTCGAAGCGCAGTGGGATCCGCGCCCGAGCGTCGGCATTGTGCTGGCCGCCGGCGGCTATCCGGGCGACTACGCCAAGGGCGCCGCGATCAACGGCCTGGACGCCGCCGCCGCGCTGGAAGGCAAGGTCTTCCACGCCGGCACCGCGCAAAAGGACGGCCAGATCGTGACCGCCGGCGGCCGGGTGCTCTGCGCCACCGCCATGGGCGACAGCGTCGGCGCAGCCCAGCAACAGGCCTACCGCCTGGCGGCGGCGATCGACTGGGAAGGCTGCTTCTACCGCAAGGACATCGGCTACCGCGCCATCGCCCGTGAGCGTGGCGAATCCCGCTGATCGGTTGTCCGTGACGCCCGGCCGGGGGGCCATCCCCCGGTCGGGCTGTTCCGACGCTGCGCATCGTTATATTCTGGCATCAACCTACGAAGGGATTTCGCCGTGCGCTGGCTCAGGATCGCCATAGGCTTCACCGTCACGCTGTTGACCCTGCTCTGCATGCTGCCGGCCCAGGCCGGACAAGGCAGTGGCTGGGCGGTATTGCTCGACGAACAGGGCAACCTGCAACTGAGCGACATCCGCTCGCCCCGCTACACCAACCAATTCAGCCCCATCGACCTCGACCGCCTCACGGCGGCGGAGCCCGATGGTGCACTGTGGCTGCGCTTCAGGCTGGCCGCCGGCAAGCACGAGCAAGTGCTGCGGATCTTCGCCCCTGACCTGTCGCGCCTCAATCTCTACGTGCTGGACGGCGACACGCTGATCGACCAGCGCGAAAGCGGCACCGGCCAGCCCCAGGTCGACCGGCCGCTGCCCAGCAGCGACTTCCTGGTGCCGCTGCCCCAGCGCGACAAACCCCTTGAGGTCTACCTGCGGCTGGTCTCCGACCACCAGCTGCGCCCGCACATCACCCTGCAGTCGGCGGTGATGTCGGCGGCCAACCAGAACCAGACCCTGCTCTATGGCCTGCTGTTCGGCTGCCTGGGCATGCTGATCCTGCACAACCTGATCCGCTACGGCTACACCCGCTCACGCAGTTGCCTGTGGCTGGCGGTCTGCGAGGGCCTGCTGGGGCTCAGCCTGCTGCTGCTGCTCAACCTCGCCGGGCCCTGGCTGCCGGACTGGCACGCGATCCAGACCCCGGGCGCCTATCTGGCCCTGCTGCTGACCGCACCGGCCGGCCTGATGTTCGCCTTCCGGTTCTTCGCCCCGATCGGCCCGCACCCGCTCAACAAGCTGCTGCTGGCCGACATCCTGATCACCGTGATCTGCGGCCTGCTGCTGTTGTTCGTCAACACCCTGCCGCTGAACATCATCACCTACGCCCTGGTGGCCCTGGCCGGCCTGAGCATGCTGCTGGTCGGCGGCTACCACTGGCAGAAGGGCTACCGTCCGGCGCGGCTGTTCGTCGCCGCCATGGTGGTGTTCAACATCGGCACGCTGATCATCCTGCCGGCCCTGCTGGGCCTGACCCTGGTCGCGCCGCAGGGCCTGATCATGACCCTGATGGGGTTCATCTGCATCAGCGGCCTGCTGATGAGCATCGCCCTGGGCGAGCGTCAGCGCAGCATCACCGAAAGCCGGTTCAGCATCAGCCGCGACCTGGCGGCGAGCAACGCCGAGATCAACGCCAAGGCCGAGTTCCTGGCCAAGATCAGTCACGAGATCCGCACGCCGATGAACGGCGTGCTGGGCATGACCGAACTGCTGCTGGGCACGCCGCTGTCGGTCAAGCAGCGCGACTACGTGCAGACCATCCACAGCGCCGGCAACGAACTGCTGACCCTGATCAACGAGATCCTGGACATTTCCCGCCTCGAATCCGGGCAGATCGAGCTCGACGACGTGCAGTTCGACCTCAACGCCTTGATCGAAGACTGCCTGAGCATCTACCGCGCCAAGGCCGAACAGCAGAACGTCGAGCTGATCAGCTTCATCCAGCCCCAAGTGCCGCGGGTCATCAGCGGCGACCCGACCCGCCTGCGCCAAACCCTGCTGAGCCTTCTGGAAAACGCCCTGAAGAAAACCGACGAAGGCGAAGTGCTGATCGTCGTCGCCCTCGACGACCGCAGCGTCAAGCCGCGCCTGCGCATCGCCGTGCAGGACAGCGGCCAGCCGATGGAGCAGGAAGAGCGCGACGCGCTGCTGCACGCGGAACTGCACAGCAAGCACTTCCTGTCGGCCAACCGCCTGGGCGGCAACCTGGGGCTGGTGATCGCACGGCAACTGATCCGGCTCATGCAGGGCGAGTTCGGCATCAAGAGCGGCGCAAGCCAGGGCAGCACCCTGTGGCTGACCCTGCCGCTGGATCCTGACCGCCTCGAACACCCGACCTCCGACCTCGACAGCCCGCTGCAAGGCGCGCGGGTGCTGGTGGTGGACGACAACGACACCTGCCGCAAAGTGCTGGTGCAGCAGTGCAGCGCCTGGGGCCTGAACGTCAGCGCCGTGCCGTCGGGCAAGGAGGCGTTGGCCCTGCTGCGCACCAAGGCGCACCTGCGCGACTACTTCGACGTGGTGCTGCTGGACCAGAACATGCCGGGCATGACCGGCATGCAGCTGGCGGCCAAGATCAAGGAAGACCCGAGCCTGAACCACGACATCCTGCTGATCATGCTCACCGGCATCAGCAATGCGCCGAGCAAGATCATCGCGCGCAATTCCGGGGTCAAGCGCATCCTGGCCAAGCCGGTGGCCGGCTACACCCTCAAGACCACCCTGGCCGACGAGCTGAACCAGCGCAACAAGGGGCAGGCCGTGTTCCAGCCGCAGCCGGCCGTCCCCGGCGCGGCGGTCAAGGTGCCGAGCGACTTCCGCATCCTGGTGGCCGAAGACAACACGATCTCCACCAAGGTGATCCGCGGCATGCTCGGCAAGCTCAACCTGCAGCCGGACACCGCCAGCAACGGCGAGGAAGCCTTGCAGGCCATGAAGGCCCAGCGCTACGACCTGGTGCTGATGGACTGCGAAATGCCGATCCTCGACGGTTTCTCCGCCACCCAGCAACTGCGGGCGTGGGAAGTCGGCAACCAGCGCATCCGCACGCCGATCGTGGCCCTGACCGCGCACATCCTCGCCGAACACAAGGAACGCGCGCGCCAGGCCGGCATGGACGGCCACATGGCCAAGCCGGTGGAACTGTCGCAACTGCGCGAACTGATCGAACACTGGGTGGCCCAGCGCGATCAGCAGAACCGCAACACGGTGCGAACGCCCTGATCAACCGGCCGGTTCGCAGCGAACACTGTCCGGCGGGCTGAAGTCGATCTCCCTGATGAGATCGACATGCGGCTCCAACCGCTTGGCCAGCGTGTCACGGACGGGATCGAACAGCGGCGCGGCGAGGTCAGCCTGAAAGAAGCGTTGCTCCAGCGGCCCATGGAGCGTGTCCGCGGAGAAGACCCAGGCGTACGGATTGCCCTCGGCGGCGGCCGAAGACTTCAGCGTCACATAGGCGGCGTTCAGGCGAGGGCCGGGTTGCGCCACAACCACCATGAAGCGGTAGCGGTCACTTGCGGCTACCTGATCCTCCCCTTCGGCACCCACCGCTTGCCGGATCCTCCCTTGCAGAAACGCGACGGCAGGATCCGAGACCGGCAATGCCGCGATGGCCTGCAGGACCGGCACCCAGTCCCCTGCCTCGGCCAGCGACGGCTGCAGAACGTCGATCATCCCGCCCATCGCCTTGAACCCGACGCCCTGAGCCGGCGTGACCGTGCTCCACTCCACTTTCCTTTGCAGCCATTGGCCCTTCAGAACTTGCTGCCAGATGGAATACCAATCATCCGGATCGGCCGTGAGAGGAAACTTCTTGTTGGCCGCCAACTGCGCAAACAAGATTGAATGTTGAACATCTTGTATTTCTTGCTCAGCCATCCCGTACGGAAACAAAACGATGGCGCCTGAGTTGGCATAAACCGAGTATTGCTCTTTCATCTTTGCCTCCTGCACATGAAAAAGTGGCGACCACTGTGTGGTCGCCACTCAATGACGTCAAATCAGATTTCCCATTCGCTGATTTGCTTGACGGCACGGTCACCCAACTTGCCGGCAATGATGTCGCGGGTCTTTCCGATGATGGCCGGCACCATGGTCATGCTGGATTCGCCCTTGTACAGGTCCACCGAACTGCTGTCCCAATTCACGAAAAGAACCTTGGTCTGGTTGACCCGGTTGATGAAGCGCACCGCGCCCAGGGTCAGGATCACTTCCTGCCCCTCGGTCTCAAGGCAGGAACCTACCGCAAAACCGCCGGTGCCCTTGTTCTTGATGTTCTGGTCGAAGACCTGAAGCGGCTTGTCGCTGGCCTGCAGCGAAGCCATCGCATCGGTCGCCACCTTCAGCAGGAGCGCCGAGGTCGGCCCGGGAACCGCCGCAGCGGCCAGGGCGGAACCCAGGATGGTCAGCGCCAGTTGATCCATCTTGAAACTCTTGCCGGACGCCGAAGTGGAATCGTAGTACTTCTTCAGGATGATCCAGCCGGCGTCCTGCATGACGGTGAGAAAGGTCTGGTACCACTCCTTGCCCTGGCTTTCCAACGGGTACTTCTTGTTGGCGGCCAACGAGGCGAACAGATAGGTGTTCAGTACATCCGCACGGTTCTGCTCGGACATGCCCGACACGAACGCCAGAATGGCATCGCCCACGACAGAAGCGCGGTCAGGCACTTCGATATTGAAGGGCGTCAACCTGTTGAGGCTGCGCGGGGCCAGGGTGATGTCCTGCGGCGTCACATCATAGGCATTCAGTCGTTCCAGGCGGTCGGCTACGGTTACAACAGTGTTTACATTCATGCTTCGTCTTCCTTAGTTAATTAGTTCGACTCTTCCCGAGCCGACAGGACTAACTTACGAAACTCATCAAACCCCCACAAGCCAATGAGTATTTCCAATAAATAACAATAAAAACTTACAACCGCCGACAACTCCTAAATAACGCCAAAAACAACAAAGACAACTAACCAATAAACAAAACACCGAATGCGCCGACAGACCGTCCGGCGCCTGATAGACTCCGCTCAACTTTCGCCGACGCGGGTTTCCATCATGCTCCACGAGTTGTTCAGCGTTTACCTGAAGATGCTGGTGCTCTACAGCCCGTTCTTCGTGCTGTCCTGCTTCATCAGCCTGACCCGCGGCTACTCGCGCAAGGAGCAGCGGCGGCTGGCGTGGAAGGTGGCGATCGCCACGCTGGTCTCCAGCGTCCTGCTGTACCTGTTCGGGCGGGTGATCTTCGATGTGTTCGGCATCACCGTGGACGCGTTCCGCATCGGCGCCGGCAGCGTGCTGTTCATCTCGGCGCTGGGCATGGCCCAGGGCAAACCGGCGGTGCAGGCCGACAACGTGCAGCAGGACGTGACCATCGTGCCGCTGACCATTCCGCTGACCGTCGGTCCCGGCACCATCGGTGCGCTGCTGGTGATGGGCGTCAGCCAGCCGCACTGGGACGACAAGCTCGCGGCGATCATGAGCATCGCCATGGCCAGCTTCACGGTCGGCGTGGTGCTGTTCCTGTCGAACCGCATCGAGCGGATTCTCGGCGACCAGGGGTTGCAGATCGTCAGCCGGTTGATGGGGCTGTTCGTCTGCGCACTGGCGGCGCAGATCATCTTCACGGGGGTAAAGGGTTATCTGGTGCCTTGAGCCGGTCACGCAAAGAGCGCCGCAGGCAATCAGGCCTGCGGCGCTTTCCTTTCGGCGGACCGTCAGTCGGGCCCAGCGCTTGCGAGGCGGCTGCGCGAAGGCGCCAGCAACGTCCCCAGCGCGGCACCGCCCGGCGCGCCCTGTGCAGTGCGCATCAGCTGGACAAGGCGCGAAGCCGACATGGTGGGATAGGCCCCGAACGCAAGAAACACTTCGCCGCGCAGCAGGGGATCGTCACTGCACACATCCCTGAGTATCAGGCAATGTTCGCTGTCGGGGTCGATCAGCACCAAATGGCCGTCAACGATCTGCAACTGCAGCCTCTGCGGATCGTCCAGCAGCCAGACCAGCTTCGCCGGAACCGTCACGGCGTCTGCCGGCACGGGCCGACAGTCGACGATGACTGAATCGCGCTCGAGCCAGAGCGCCGTCGGCAAAAAGTAGGTCACCGCGCCCTGCCCCGCCCGCAGAACCACGGTGCCGACGCCGTCAGGCACCAGCGCAGGCAGATCCGTCACCCGGTTCTGCCCTTCGACCACCATCACCTCGGCATCGCGCTGCACATGCGTGAACGGCCCGAGGCGTTTCGCGTCCGGGTAGACGAGCACACACCGGTCCTGCCGGTCATGCAGCAGCACTTGCTCGCGGCGTCGGGTGCCCAGCAGCTCGTCACCGTCGCGCAGGGCCGTGCCGACGACCCGGACCAGGCAAGCGTTCTCCACGTCGTACCATTGCCGCACACCGGGTTCCGCTTCGGTGGACACAAACCCGTCGTGCTCTACGGAGCGCAGCAGGGCTTGAAGGTTCGGGATCAGATGATCCCCTTGGGCAGTCACCCAGGCGTGGTTGACGCCGGTCACACGCTCAGTTTCCCCGAAGCGCAGAACCAGTTCCACACCGTCCACGGTGGTGCCTCTGAGCCCGGCGCCCTCGCGCCTGACGTCACTGAAACGCCAGTCATCCCACTCCTCCTGCGGTGCGGGCAGCAGGCCGCTGCGCAGCAACTGCGCACCGTTGGCGAACGCTTGTTCCAGAAGCCCGGGATCGACAAAGGCCTGAGAAAGAATCCTGCCGCCGGACGGATCGAACAGCCAGGCCTGGCGCCTGTCCGGCGCCAGACCGAGCAAGCGGACCCGATCACCGTTCGCCGACGCGCACAGCAGCAACCGCTGATCGATGTACCAGGCGCCCAGATGCCCATGCCCTCCATGTTCGAGCAAACCGATGAGGGCGAAGCGATCCACCGGATAACGTTGCGCGACCGCCTTGAGCGTCTCCCACCAGCGGGAGCGGCCCTGCAGCCAGTGCTCGGTCAGCCCGCCGAACTGCAGCCGGCCGTCGGTGTTCAGGTTGAAGAAGTGCCCGTCTTCGGTGATGGCGACATAGCCACCCGGCGTCGTGACCACCTGTTTGAGCCGATCAGGCTCGATCCACGCATGCGACCAGCGCCCCTCCCCCGGCATCCGCTGCAACCGGCAAAGGCGTTGGGCCGAGCGGTCGTAAACCACGTACACCTCTTCGTCATTCGCCGGAACCAGCAACGTCAACCGATCCAGGTTCCTGGTCGAGTCGTCCCAGCCCCGCGGTTGCCCCGGCGCCGGCAGAGGGTTGATCAGCAGACGGTCGCGACCGCGGATCCAGACCAGGTCCCGCCGCGCCTCATCCATCTGCCAACACACCGAAACGTAGGGTGCCGGCGCCCATCCGATCGTCGTGTCGCTTTCCTTCGCGGACGAGCCCGCTTGCGGCCAATGCTCCCCCAACACCGACGCCCAGCGCGCCAGCCTCTCCCCGGCAAAGGCCTGTGCCCGCAGCTTGGGGGTTGATCCGCAAGTCACCGAGCAAAGCAGCAATTGCCGGTCATGAATCAGGTAACCCAGTTCTTTGACACGCCCTCGGTCGACGGACATCTGCACCACGTGAATCATCCCCTGGGCATCGGCTTCGATGCGTTGGATCGAACTTTCGCCGGGCATCAGCAGCAATCGGTACTCCGCCTGGGGCAGGCCGCTGACGGCATCGACTTGCCAGACCAGAAAGGATGACGGGTCATAGAAGTAGGCCGAGCCGCCGGACACCAGAGCCAACTGCGTCTTGTCGGAACCGCTGATTGCCAGGTCGCGCATGTACAGGAAACGGTCTTCGTGCGCGTCGTACCAGGCCTTGGTGTGACGCGGCGTCTGCGGTGGCTCGAACGGGATCAAGTAGTTGTCGACCGGCGTGTACGGCAGAACCAGGCGATGGTCGTGCGCAAGCGTTTTGTAGCGTTCAAGCAACGCCGTCTCATCGAGGCCGTCGGGTGCCGTGTCCTGCAGCAGATCCAGTTTCGCGGAAACCAGGTCGACGCTGAACACACGCCGGTCGGCCAGAGCCAGCGCGACGTCATGCCGGCCCTTGCCGATGAACTTGACGCGAATGCCGTCGATCAGCAGTCCCCCTTCCACTTTCTTGATTGCCTGCTCGCTGGCCCAATCGGCCCGCAGCACCCAACGGCAATGTGTGAAGCGGGTCGAATGCAATTCGACCGACACCCCCGGGTTGAGCAACAGCGTGCAGGTGCCGCCCGCGCCCTTGAGCGCGTAGGTCAGCAACCCGTGCCATGCCGGCGGCACAATCGGTACCGCCAGCTGCCGCTCGGCCGCATCCAGCCGCACCTCGACGGTCGTGGGGAGGTAGTTGGGGAACAGGCGATGCACGATGTAGTGACTGGGGAAGGAGTAGAAGGAGAACAGGAATTTCCATTGCCCGCTGCCATCCTTGCGCTCAAGACGGCGCGCCGCATCGAAACCGGCGTCATGACGCCATGACGCGAACGGCAAGGCCTGGTATTCATAACTGTAGTTCGTGTTCGGCGTGCACGGCAGAACGACGCATTGCCCGGCGGGCAACGGTGCCTTGATCCGGCTGGAAATCCCCCACGTCTGACGGATACCGAAGGCTTCCTTGTCATCCGGGTTGATGCCCGGTACGCCGAAGTGGTCGCGCAGCCTGAACAGTTTCGGGCTGCCGAGCGTCAAGGTGCCGGTGCCCAGGTCGACGCATTCGATGATCAGGGAAGACGGATCCACCACCCACGCCTGCAACGCCTCGTCGAAGCGGTAGACGGCGCCGTTCCAGGCCTTTTCCAGATGGTCGAAAAACAGCCCGACGGTTTTCGCCTCTTCGGCGATGATGGCGAAGCCCTGGGCCAGCGCCGCCGCCCCGATCGCCAGGCCACCCAGGATGACGCCCGCCCCGCCGAGTACCGCAGCGGCCGCGGCGGCCCCCGTGGCGGC
>NZ_NEIU01000022.1:0-87868 GCF_002113595.1 Pseudomonas sp. B3(2017) | reverse complement strand
GGGTGGGTGGGGATAAGCAGGCATGGCGGCATCTCCAGATGAACGACGGGACTTGACGATCCGTTCAATTGGGAGCCGGGCGGCGTGAATTAAGTTGAGAATTATTGGCAAAACAGCGACGGACGGTCGAGATGCAGTCCTGGGCTTTAGCGGATGCCGGAAAGCGAACACCGCACGTCGTGCATCGGGAACACCTGCCTCTGCTCGTGCCTCAACCGGTGAAACGGGCACAAGAGGGCAAGGCAATGTTCGATGAAACCAACAGAAAGAAAGCCATGGCCGAATGGCTGCACATGCTGCGTGAGGCAGAGATCAGGATGTCCGCACAGGAGCAGTATGACGAGCTGCTGAAAATGGCCGACGCCATGCAGGCAGAGGGATTGATCACCGGCCAGGAGTGGCGGCAGCTGACGCGCGATGCCGGGGTGGTCTTCGCCCAGACCCGAACGGATCTCGGCGGATGGGCCTAGGGCGGCAGCGGCAGGACGGTCTGACTCAGCTTCCGTCCTGCTGACTCCCTTCGTCCGACGATTCGGCGTCCTTTTTCTGGGCGTCCGGGTCGGCTCCCGAGTTCGATCCCGAGGCTTCCTCGCCTTTCTTATCGGCTTTGTCGTCCCCGGCAGCCGAGCCGCCTTGGTTCAGGCCCGGCACGGCGCTGGGGGGAACGGCGGATTCTTGAGCGGCTTTCTCGGCCGCCATCGCGAACAGCGGGCAGGACGACAACAGACCGGCCAGCGTCAGCACCGTGATTTTTCTGTTCATGGGGCACCCCTTTTTTTCAGCCTCGGGCATACCGCGTTGGAACGCCGGGCGAAGGCAAAGGTGCGGGTCGGCTGACCGGCGGCAGGACGCAACCGTCAATGGAGATGGGAGGTTTGCCGCGACAGGACCATTTCCTGGAGGATTTCCCGGGCCAATCTGGTGATACCGGCGTCGTCCCGGTACTTCGCTCGGTCGATGCTGGCGATGGTGAACTGGTGGCCGTCCGGCCCTGTCACCTCGACGGACAGGCTGCCGTCCTCGTTGATCGAGCAGGCGACGGCGCACTGCGGGAGGCGATCCAGCAGCACGCTTTCGAGTTCATTCTTGTTCAGGGTGTCCATGTTCCGTTCATCTGCGCTGCCCACGGCAAGGTAAGGCTAGACGCTGAGGGGGCGATGTAAAGAGTGGCGCAATGATTCCATCGGGCCGGCCCATTTCGGCCGACCGTGCAGCAACAGCCGCGCTGCCTGGGCGGTCATGACCGCCGCCAAGCCATAAGGGTGCGGGTGTTGCCCCCGGGCTGACAAATTGCGCCGCCCGGTCAGGCATCCACGGGCGACATCTACACGCCCGGATCACCTGAATCGTGGCAACGGCCGATCCACCGGCTTGAGCGCCGAGAGGGTGCTGCGGATCAGCGGCGTGTCCTTCTCGATGTCGTTCAGACGGTCGCGGATGCGCAGGGCGGTGGGGTGGCCGCCTTGGTGGTCGACCCAGTCGGCGATCTCTTTGCAGGCCGCCGCCAGGCGCGCCTGCCGCGCGTCGAGCAAGGTGAGGAGGGTGGTGATGGACTCTTTTTCGGACATGGAGCACCTCCGTTCATGAAACCGCTGCGCAGCAATGGAGAGTCAGCAAAAAAGCCCGCGACGCGCGAGCTCTCCGCCATGGGGCGCCGCTCCTTCAGCTGGTTTCAGTATAGACCCGCAAACGGGCGGCATCAGCCGCGGTTCTGGCGGGCCGGTAACGGTGAACTGGCTGCGTTGAGCCGGCGGCATTCGCGCCGGGCGTCTTCCTCAAGGTCGTAGCCGTCGCCGATGAATCCGCCGGTGCGCGTGTCGCAGATGCGGAACCAGCCGATGGCCTCGGCGGGTTCGTGCAGGCTTTCCCCGGCGCGCCGACCGTGGATGATGATCCGGTTGCAGCGCTTGACGATGAAAATGTCTTCCATGGCGTCACCACAGCGAATTCGTGTCAGATCAACTATAGAACCCTGTGCCGAACGTGCAAAAGACGGACAGGCCGGTTCGTCGGCCAGCGGCTCAAACCGCCTCCGTCATGCCTTCGTGTTCCAGGAACATCGCCAGCGCGACCTCATCGGCGCGCAGGCCCTTGCGCACCCGCGGGCGCGGCAGCCCGTTCAGTTCGCCGAGCATGAACCGCTCGATCAGCGCCGGGTGGATGTAGCACTTGCGGCACACCGCCGGCGTGTTGCCCAGCGCGCGGGCGACTTGCTTGATCATTTCCACGACTTGACGTTTGGCCTCGGCTTCGGACTCCCACCGCAGTTCACGCAGGATCGCCAGCGCCAGGGCGCTGCCGGCCCAGGTGCGGTAGTCCTTGGCGGTGAACTCCGCGCCGGTCAGGGCTTGCAGGCAGGCATTGACGTCGGAGGACGTGACGGTGTGCCGCTCGCCGTTTTCGTCCAGGTACTGGAACAGGTTCTGGCCGGGCAGCTCAAGGCAGCGTCGGACGATTCGCGCCAGGCGCCGGTCCCTGACGGTGATCCGGTGCTCGATGCCGCTCTTGCCGCGGAACTGGAACAGGATCGCGCTGCCGTTGACCTCGACGTGCCGGTTGCGCAGGGTGGTCAGGCCGAACGAGCGGTTGTCCCGGGCATACTGCGCATTGCCGACGCGGATCAACGTGGCGTCCAGCAGCGTGATCACGGTGGCCATGACCTTGTCGCGGCTGAAGCCGGACGGCAGCAGCATGGCTTCCAGCCGTTTGCGCAGTTTCGGCAGCGCCAGGCCGAACGCGCGCAGGCGCCCGTACTTGTCGGCGTCGCGCACTTCCCGCCAGCGCGGGTGGTAGCGGTACTGCTTGCGGCCCCGGGCATCGCGTCCGGTGGCTTGCAGGTGGCCCTTGGCGTCGGGGCAGATCCACACGTCAAGGTAAGCCGGCGGTATCGCCAGGGCGTTGATCCGGCGGATCTCGTCGGCATCGGTGATGCGCCGGCCTGCCGGGTCGAAGTAGCAGAACGTGCCGCGCAGCTTTTTGCGGGTGATGCCGGGGCGGCTGTCATCAACGTAATGCAGGTCAGGGGGCAATGTGTCGGTTGGCACGGTCTCGGCCATGGCGGGCTTCCTGGTGACGGGTCAAGGGCTGTCATGGCGATTGACAGCGGGCCCCGTCCGTCGTGCCCGGCCGTTTACGCCAGCACAGCGACGGCCTTGATCTGCGCCCACAGCCGTTGGCCGGGGTGCACGCCCAGCTGATCCCGGGAAAACCGCGTGATCCGCGCCAGCAACGGTGTGCCGCCGGCGTTCAGGCGGATCAGGACGTGCGCGGCGTTGTCCCCGGCCAGTTCGCTCACCACCGTGACCGGCAACCGGTTGAGGATGCTGCTGTGCTCCGGATCCTCTAGCGCGAGGCTGATGTCCCGGGCCTGCACCTTGCAACGCAGCGGCTGGCCGATGTCCATCGGCGCATGGGCCACGCGGATGTTCATCCGGGTGTTGGGCAACTGCAGGCTGAGCAATTGGTAGTTGGCGTCGTAGGCACTCACTTGGCCTTCGATCACGACGCCCGCATCGTCGCCCTGGGCCAGCGGCAGGTCGAGGCGGGCCAGGGTCTCGCCGATCGGCCCGCTGGCCAGGGCCCGGCCGTCGCTGAGCAGCACCAGGTGATCGGCCAGCCGCGCCACTTCGTCCTGGGCATGGCTGACGTACAGCACCGGAATGTCCAGTTCGTCGTGCAGGCGTTGCAGGTAAGGCAGGATTTCGTTTTTGCGCTGGCTGTCGAGGGCGGCCAAGGGCTCGTCCATCAACAGCAACTTCGGGCTGGTCAGCAGCGCCCGGGCGATGCCGACGCGCTGGCGTTCACCGCCGGACAGGTTCTGCGGATGCCGATCCAGCAAGTGGCCGATCCCCAGCAGTTCGGTGGCCTGGCGCAGATCGACCCGGCGCAGCGGCCGGGCGATGCGCTTGAGGCCGAACTGCAGATTGGCCAGCACCGACAGGTGAGGGAACAGGCTGGCCTCCTGGAACACGTAGCCCAGCGCGCGCTTGTGCGGGGGCACGAACAGGCCGTTGTCGCTGTCCTGCCAGACTTCGTCGTTGATCCGGATGAAGGCGTTCTCGGCGCGTTCCAAGCCTGCGATGCAACGCAGGCAGGTGGTCTTGCCCGACCCGGACTGGCCGAACAGCGCCGTCACACCGCGGCCGGGCAAATGCAGGTCGACGTCCAGGCTGAAGCCTGCATAGGAGAGGTTCAAGCGCGCATCGATCATCCGTCAGCTCCAGCCGGCGCGGGTCTTGCGGCTGGAATAGAGCGCCAGCAGCACCAGGAACGAAAACACCAGCATGGCCCCGGCCAACCAATGGGCCTGCGCATATTCCATGGCCTCGACGTGGTCGTAGATCTGCACCGAAACCACGCGGGTCTTGTCGGGAATGTTGCCGCCGATCATCAGCACCACGCCGAATTCGCCGACGGTGTGGGCAAACCCGAGGATCGCGGCGGTGATGAAGCCAGGGCGGGCCAGCGGCAGGATCACGCTGAAGAACGTGTCCCAGGGATTGGCGCGCAAGGTCGCGGCCACTTCCAGCGGGCGGGTGCCGATGGCGGAGAAAGCGTTCTGCAGCGGCTGCACCACGAACGGCATGGAATACAGCACCGAGCCGACCACAAGGCCGGTGAAACTGAACGTCAGGGTGCCGAACCCCAACCATTGGGTGAACTGGCCGATGAAGCCGTTGGGCCCCAGCGCCAGCAACAGATAGAAGCCGATGACGGTCGGCGGCAGCACCAGGGGCAGGGCCACCACCGCACCGACGGGACCGCGCAGCCAGGAGCGGCTGCGCGACAGCCACAGGGCGATCGGCGTGCCGACCACCAGCAGGATCGCGGTGGTCAGGGACGCCAGTTTCAGCGTTAGCCAGATCGCCGCGAAATCGGCGCTCGTCAGCGACATTTACAGCTGATAACCGTAGGACTTGATCACCGCAGCGGCTTTCGGGCCTTTGAGGTAATCCACCAGGGCCTTGGCGGCGGCGCTGTCCTTGCCTTTGTTCAGGATCACCGCGTCCTGCTTGATCGGATCATGCAGGCTGGCCGGAACGATCCACACCGAACCGCTGCTGACCTTGCCGTCCTTGTAGATCTGCGACAGGGCGACGAAGCCCAGTTCGGCGTTGCCGGTGGACACGAACTGATAGGCCTGGGTGATGTTCTGGCCTTCGACGATCTTGGCCTTGGTGGCCTCGGTCAGTTTCAGCTTCTCCAGCACCTGGGTCGCGGCCAGGCCGTAAGGCGCGGCTTTCGGGTTGGCGATGGACAGGTGTTGGTACTCGTTCTTCTTCAGCACGTCACCCTTGGCGTCGACGTAACTTTCCTTGGCCGACCACAGCGCCAGGGTGCCGACGGCGTAGGTGAAGCGCGAGCCCTTGACCGTGTCGCCTTCTTTTTCGAGTTTTTCCGGCGTGGTGTCGTCGGCGGACAGGAACACTTCGAACGGCGCGCCGTTCTTGATCTGGGTGTAGAACTGGCCGGTGGCGCCATAGGCGGCCACCAGTTTGTGCCCGGTGTCTTTCTCGAAATCGGCGGCGATGGCCTGGATCGGCGCGGTGAAGTTCGCCGCGACGGCCACTTGCACTTCATCGGCCTGGGCGGCGCCCACGGTGAAGACGGCGATCAGGGAAGCCAGGCAAGCGGGGGCAAGACGTGAGGCACGAATGGTCATGTAACAGCTCCGTGGTTGGCGTGTGCAGTGGGCAGTGGTTGTTGGAGGGGGACTGCGCCGATGCGAGGGGGATTCGCTATATAGTCGACTATATAGCGAAATGCCTCCAAACGGAATGCGTGATTCGGTGCCGGGCGAAGGGTTGGAGCCTCCGCCCGCCCCCGGATCACCGGCCTGCCAGTTTCGCCAATGCGCCTTCGGCCAGTTGCCGGGTCAGCTCGGCGGTGCCGATCTCCCGCCCGAGCGTGAACGCCTGGCCGGCCCACAGGTTGCTGAACTCCGCTTCGGCCTTGGCCCGCAGCGGCATCAGCGCACCGCCGGCCAGCGGAAACGCCGGCGCCATGGCCGACATCGGGCCCACTTCGCGCATCACCCGGTTGAGGATGCCCCGGGCCGGGCGGCCGGTGAACAGGTTGGTGATGGCGGTCTCGCTTTCCTTGGCGGTGCGCAAGGCCTTGTGGTGCGAGGCGCTGATCCTGGCCTCCGGCGTGAACAGATAGGCGGTGCCCACCTGCGCCGCCGAGGCGCCCAGCATGAAGGCGGCGGCAACGCCCCGCGCGTCGGCAATCGCGCCGGCGGCGATCACCGGCACGTTCACCGCGTCCACCACTTGCGGCACGAGGGCGAAGGTGCCGACCTGGCTGCTCAGGTCATCGCTGAGGAACATCCCGCGATGGCCGCCGGCCTCGTAGCCCATGGCGATGATCGCATCGCAGCCGTTCTGTTCGAGCCAGACGGCCTCATCGACGGTGGTGGCCGACGACAGGATCTTCGCGCCGGTGGCCTTGACCCGGTCCAGCAGCGTTTTTTCCGGCAGGCCGAAATGGAAGCTCACCACTTCAGGCTTGAACTCTTCCAGCACCTCGCACGCCGCCGCATCGAAGGGGGCGCGGTTGGAGACCGGGGTCGGTGCGTCGAAATCGACGCCCAGTTCGCGGTAGTAGGGCTCAAGCAGGTTTTTCCAGTCCCGGGCGCGCTGCTCGTCGGGGGCCGGCGGCTGGTGGCAGAAGAAGTTGACGTTGAAAGGCTTCGACGTGCCTTGGCGGATGTTTCTCAGCTCTTCACGCAACTGGTCGATGCTCAGCATCGCGGCAGGCATCGAGCCGAGGCCGCCGGCGTTGCAGGCGGCGATCACCATGGAAGAGTTGGTGGCGCCGGCCATCGGGCCCTGGATGATCGGCAGTTCGATGCCGAAGAGGTCAAGAATGCGGGTGTCTGGCCATTGGCTCATGGAAAGGGTTCTCCGAACGACAAAACGGGCAGGGACGGCAGAGCCGGTTTTGTACCAGCAAAACCGGCTGCAAGGCCAGCCGGGATTTGCGGCCCTCAGCGTCGGTGGAACCCGCCGCCACCGCCGCCGCCGAACGAACGGTTCATGACCCGCGAGGAATCGTGGAATTCGTTCAGGCGCTGATTGCCGAAGTTGCGGGCGGCGGACTCGCGGTTGAGGTTCTGCAGTTGCGCCGTGTTGTTGACCGGCGCGCGGGTGGCGCCGCCCTTGACCATCGATTGCCAGCCGTCGTCGGTTTTCTTGTAGACATTGCCGTCGTGCCCGGCATACACGTTGTCGCCGATGCGCGCAGCGCCGCCGTCGCGCCCGCGGATCCCGCCGTACTGGGTGGTGTTGCCGGTGTTGGGGTTGTACACGGCGCCCCGGCTGGCGGTGACCTGGGTGCCGGTGCGCGCATTGCCGGCCGTAACCCGCTGGCCGGCGATGGCGCCGCCCTCGGGGCCCACCGCCGCGCCGCTGCGCCCGGCGGCGTAGTTGCCGGTGTAGACGTTGTGCACCGCGCCACGCTGGCCTGCCGCCGAGACGCCGGTGCGCGAGTTGTAGGAGGCCCCGACCTGTCCCGCCCAGCGGTTGCCGGTCCAGGCGTTGTAGCCGCCGCCGTAGCGGCTGACCGTCGCCCGGTCGCCCCATTGCCTATAGATATTGCCGGTGGTGCCCGCCCAGCCGCCCGGGCCCCAGGCTACGGCGCCGCCACGGTAGCCGTAGGCGGCACCACCCCAGGCCAGTGGCGCCGGATACAGGTGCGGGCCCCAGGCATAGCCCCAGCCGTAGTTGCCCCACCACGGATAGGCGCCCCAGCCCCAGCCCATCGCCACGGTGCTGCCGCCCCAGCTCCAGCCGAAGCCGAAACCGAAGGTCCAGCCGGTCCACGGTGTGTAGCGGATGGCGACGCCGAATCCGTACGTCACCGGCGGCCCGTACCACACGCTGCCGACCCAGGGCGTGTACGGATACCCCGTGCCGTAGACCACCACGCCGGTGGCCGGATCCAGCGTGGAGCCCTGGTAGCCGGGGGTGTAGCCGACGACCACGGTGTCGCCGCTCGATTCGTAGACTTTGACGTAGGTGAGGTAGTGCATGGGCGAACTGGGCGGGATCGAATAGATCACCGCCGGCACTGACCCTGCGACCGTCCACGGCCCGTTGACGCCGGTGGCCGTGAACCAGATGCCGTTCTCCACGGCGTACCAGCTGTTGGCGTCGACCCGGATGATCGGCGTGGCGCTGTTGATCACATATTGCAGCGGGGTGCCGGTGATGGCCTTGAGCTGAGGTTCGCCGTCGAAGGCGGGGGCGGTCATCTTGACTGCGCTTTTCTTGATCGCCGAGGTCTGCGGGATGGTCGCGGCGATGGCCGCTTCCTTGGCCTGCGGCGTGCCGGCCACCGAGGCCTTGACGTTTTCTTTCGGGCTGTCGTCGGGAATGTTGGCGAAGTCCGCCGGCAGCTTGTCGGCCGGGGTAAAGGTCCAGGGGCCGTTCATGTCGGCGGCGCGGAACCAGCGTCCGGAAATCAGCACGTAGCTGTTCTGGTCACCGATCTCCTTGAAGATGTGCCCGGTGGTGTTGCTGACATACAGCAGGCGCGTGCCCTGGATCGGCTGCCACTGCGCGGCGCCGTCGGTGACGATCAGTTCGGTCGGCATGGTGGCGACGAAGATTTTCGGCTGCGGCGGTTTGGCCAGGCTCGGCGCCTTGCCCTTGGGATCGCCCTGGCCGGTGAGCAGGTCCACCTGGCGGCTGTCGATCGCGGCTTTCTTGGCCTTCTCCAGGTCGGCGGGCGGCGAGGGGAGGCGCGAATAGTCGCCGTTGAACCGGTCGGCGGCCATCCAGCCGTCGAACACATGCAGGTAATGCTTGCCTTGATCGTCCTTGAGCAGCAGCGGCCGGGTGTTGATCACCCGTTGCAGGCCGGTGCCTTCCACCGGTCGGTAGGCCGGTTCGCCGTCGATGTACACCAGCAGCGCCGGGACGTCCGAGCTGAGGATGGCGGGCGGGGTGTTCTCCAACGGCGCGGCGTCGGCCTTCTGCTCGGCGGCCAGCACCCCGACGGCGGCCTCCAGTTGATCGAGGGAAATGGTTTTCTTGCGGTTGGCGGCATCCTTCTGCAGCGCCGCGACCCAGGTGTCGGCCTGGCTCGCGTCGGCCGGAAAATCGGCCTTGATGAGGTTGTACTGATCGAGGGCGACCCAGCGCGTGGCCTTGTCCACCAGCGTGTGGGCGCTGAACTGGACGATGCCGTAGATGGATTTGCCGTCGGCGCCGGTGGCCTCGACGGCGGCGCGGGCCTTGAGGGTGTAGCCGTCCCAGCTGTCGAGCTGCGGCTGATAGACCGTCAGCTTGGCGTTGCCGCTGGTGATGACCTGCGGCCATGTCGGCTCGACCGTGGAGGTGTCCGGGCCTTTGGCCGCGGGCGCGGCCCAGACGCTACCCCAGGTGAACAGGCAGAGCATCAGGCAGGCAAACAACCGGCGGAAAGGGATCATGGTCAGTTCCATCGACGGGGCCTTAACGGGCGAAGGCGATCGTCGAAAAAGCATAGCCGCCCGCGATGGAATCACCCGGCGGATTCGCCGATTGGCGGAAAGTCGTGTGTGGCAATGTGTTGCAGTGTGGTATTTGAATGCCACGACCCCGAAACCCTTCCCAGCGAGGCAGTCATGTTCAACGGCATTCTGATCGACAAAGACGACAGCGGTTACCGCGCCAGCCTGCAATCCCTCGAAGACGGACAACTGCCGGACGGCAATGTGACGGTGCGCGTGGCGTACAGCACGCTGAACTTCAAGGACGGGCTGGCGATCACCGGCAGCAGCCCCGTGGTGCGCCAGTTCCCGATGGTGCCGGGGATCGATCTGGCGGGCACCGTGGAGGTCAGCTCGCACCCGGACTACAAGGCCGGCGACCCGGTGCTGCTCAACGGCTGGGGCGTGGGCGAAAGCCATTGGGGCGGCCTGGCGCAGAAGGCGCGGCTCAACGGCGATTGGCTGATTCCGCTGCCGAAGGCGTTTTCCGCCGCGCAGGCCATGGCTATCGGCACCGCTGGCTACACGGCCATGCTGTGCATCATGGCGCTGGAGCGCAACGGCGTGACGCCGGCGCAGGGCGAGGTGCTGGTGACGGGCGCCAACGGCGGAGTCGGCAGTTTCGCCATCGCCTTGCTGAACCGGCTCGGGTATCGCGTGGTGGCGTCCACCGGCCGTGTCTCCGAGCACGAATACCTGAAACGGCTGGGGGCCGGCGAGATCATCGACCGGGCGACCTTGTCCGAGCCCGGGCGGCCGCTGGCCAAGGAGCGCTGGGCCGCCGTGATCGATTCGGTGGGCAGCCACACCTTGGCCAACGCCTGCGCCAGCACCCGCGCCGAAGGCACGGTCGCCGCCTGCGGACTGGCCCAGGGCATGGATTTCCCGGCGTCGGTGGCGCCATTCATCCTGCGCGGCGTGACGCTGGCCGGGATCAACAGCGTGACCCAGCCCAAGGCCCGACGGATCGAAGCCTGGAACCGCTTGGCCAAAGACCTGGACTTCGCCCTGTTGCCGCTGATCAGCCACGAGATCGCCCTGAGCGAGGCCATCGCCGCAGCCCCCAAACTGCTGGCCGGCCAGTTGCGCGGACGGGTTGTGGTGGACGTCAATCGCTGACACAGTAAGCGCCTTCACGGCCCTGCGGGGCCGCGTTCAGGCACATGGAGCGGCGCACTCAATGGATCTCAAGCAACTTTACGTCAATGGTTTCACGGTCGCGGGGCTGCGGGTGCGTACCACCAACCTCGCCGAACAGGGCGGGCACACCGCGAAGATCGCCCCGATGTGGGGGCGTTTCCATCAGGGAGGGCTGGCCGCCGTCATCCCCGGTAAGCAGACCGAATCACCGGTCTATGGCGTGTATTCGGCCTATGAGTCGGATGCGTCGGGGGCGTTCGATGTGACGGCAGGCGTCGCGATCCTCGATCCGCAGAGCGAGTTCGAAACGGTGCGGATCGAGAGCGGCGAGTACCTGGTGTTCGAAGGGCGGGGCGCGCTGCCGGAGGCGGTCATCGCCACGTGGGGCCGGATCTGGCGCTATTTTGAAGAAAACCCTCAAGTCGAGCGGCGTTACACCACCGACTTCGAGGCCTATACCGGCCCCGGCTCGGTGGCGGTCTACATCGGCATCCGCTAAGACTGCGCTTCGCGCTCAAGCAGCGCGCGCTTGCGTTCCACACCCCAACGGTAGCCCGACAGGTTGCCGTCGCTGCGCACCACGCGATGGCAGGGAATGGCTACCGCGAGGCTGTTGGCGCCGCACGCCTGGGCCACGGCGCGCACGGCCTTGGGTGCGCCGATGCGCTGGGCGATGTCGGCGTAGCTGGCGGTGCTGCCGGGCGGAATGTCCCGCAGCGCCTGCCAGACCCGCTCCTGAAACGCCGTGCCGCGTACGTCCAGCGGCAGGTCGAGGCCCAGCGCCGGCGCCTCGATGAAACCCACGACGCTGGCGATTAGTTGCTCGAATCCGCTGTCCGCGCCGATCAGGTTGGCTTGGCGGAATTTGTCCTGCAGGTCGCACACCAGTTGGTGCGGGTCGTCTCCCAGCAGGATCGCGCAGACCCCGCGCTCGCTCTGGGCCACCAGAATCGCCCCGAGGGAGCATTGGCCGACCGCGAAGCGGATGTCGTTGTTCTTGCCCGCCGCGCGGTAATCGCCGGGTTTCATGCCCAGCATTTGGTCGGCGCTTTCGTAGAAGCGGCTGTTGGAATTGAATCCGGCATCGTAGAGCGCATCGGTGACCGTGCCGCTGTCCGCCAACCGCTCCCGGACCTTGCGGGAGCGATGGGCCGCGCCGTATCCCTTGGGCGTCAGGCCGGTGACGGCTTTGAACACCCGGTGAAAGTGGAACGGGCTCAGGCCGGCGGCCTCGGCCAATTCATTGAGCGGCGGCAGGTGTTCGGCCGACTCGATCCGCCGACACGCCGCCGCCACCGTCGCCGCATGCTGGGCGGCCATGCTGCTCTGATCCTTGCCCGCCCGTTTGCTGGGGCGATAGCCCGCCGCCTCGGCCTCTTGCGCGGTGTCGAAGAACTCCACGTTCTGCGGCTTGGGCAGGCGCGCCAGGCTGCTGGGGCGGCAGTAGACGCCGGTGGTTTTCACGGCATACACGAACTGCCCGTCCGCCCGGGGATCGCGGGCGAGGACGGCGGCCCAGCGTGGATCGTCTTCAGTGTTCGGTGTCGCGCAAAGTGTTTTCATGATGATTCGTCCGTTGACCTGTTTGATTCAGGTTAACCAGCCTGGCTTTCGGCAACACTCCGGGGCTTGCGGTCAAATTCTGCGTGACGGCCCGGCGCAGCGGAAGGTCAGGTTCAGCCGTTGCTCGCCCAGGCGCGGGTGATGTCCGGGCTTGACCGGCAGCACACCGTGGTAGCGCAGCCGGTCGACACCGCCCCAGATCACCATGTCGCCGTGCAGCAGCGGGATGCGCCGGGTGCCGTCGGCGCGGGCGAAACCGCCGAACAGAAACGTCGCTGGCAATCCGAGCGAGAGGGAAACGATCGGTTCGGCGTAGTCCTTTTCGTCTTTGTCCTGGTGCAACGACATCTTCGCACCGGGTATATAGCGGTTGATCAGGCAGGAATCGGGCGTGAATCCGGCAAATCCCGCCTCTGCGGCCGCTGCGTGCGCCAGGTCGGTGAACGCCGCCGGCATTGCCGGCCAAGGCTGCCCGCTGAGCGGATCCACAGGGGAGTAGCGATAGCCGCTGCGGTCGGTGATCCAACCCAGTGCGCCGCAGCTGCTGGTCGCCACGGACATGCTGAAGCCGCCGGGCGTCATCATGTGGCGCAGCGGCGCGTCCTTGAGGATTCTGTCCAGCGCGACGAGCAAGGGTTCGACACAGGGCAGGGCGAACCCCCGCAGCAACCACGACTGCTCGCCGATCTGCTCGGTGCGCGGCGGTTGCGGTTCGGTGTCGGCGAACAGGTCGAGGGTGGTCGGTTGCATGGCCGTCATGTCGCGTCGTGAAAGATGATCCCGAGAGTATGCCGTCTGCCGCTGTGCAGGCGACTGACGCCGTGACGCATGGTCACCCGGTAGTCGCCGCGCACACCTTTGACCGGTCGCTGGTTGACGGCGAAGATCAAGGCGTCGCCTTGCCTAAGGTCCATGACCTGCGGACGGGACTGCATGCGCGGGCGTTGCTCGGTGAGGACAAATTCGCCGCCGGTGAAATCCTGCCCGGGCTCCGACAGCAGAATCGCCACTTGCAGCGGAAAGACATGCTCGCCGTAGAGATCCTGGTGCAGGCAGTTGTAGTCCTGCGGGCCGTATTGCAGCAACAGCGGCGTAGGACGACATTGACCGGCGGCATGGCAGCGCTCCAGAAACTGCGCGTGCTCGGCCGGAAATCGCTCCGTGAGCCCCATGCGTTCGCACCAGCGGTTGGCCAGCGGCACGAGGTGCGGATACAGGGCGCGCCGCAGGCGTTCGACCGGCGGCGGCAGCGTATAGGCGAAGTACTTGTATTCGCCGCGCCCGAAACCGTGGCGGGCCATGATGACCTGCGAGCGGAACGGTTCGCTTTGCGGATAGAGCGCGCTCAGGCGAGCGCAGGTCTCGGGGCGCAGCAGCGTGCGGATGATGGCGCAGCCGTCTTGGTCCAGCTGCCGCTCAAGCTCGGGCCAGTCGAGCGAATCCAGCGGGGAAGGGGTGGGCGGGTTCGACATTCCGGCTCCTTGGCGCAGTTCGGGGCGGTCAGTCTGTACGCAGGCCCGTCCCGCAGCACTCCGTTGCTTGCGGTCGAATGTGCGCCGGCGCCTTAAAGCGCCTTGCTGACTTTGATCTCGCTGATCACGTCGCCGCTTTGCCCGTGCAGGGCCTCCAGGGCGGCCTTGGCCTCGTCCGGCGTGCCATTTTCCAGTTGCGCGAATTCGAAGCGACGCTCGCCGTTGAGTTTGTACTTGATGACGTATTTGGTCGTTTGGGCCACGGAAGTCTCTGCCTGTCCAGGAATGAAGGGGCGGCTCAGCTGAGTTTGGAGCTGGAGCGGCGGATGATCTTGATCGAATGCGTCAGGTTCGGCTTGCGGGTTACGCTGATCGCCCGGCGGCTGACGGTGTCGATGGTGATGTTCCAGTAGCCGGTGCTGGGAGCGGTGATGCGTGCCGGGAATTTGTCGAAGGCGCCGCCGTGATAGGTGTGACGGCCGCCGTTCTTGAAGCTGCGGAAGTTGGCGTCGTTCATCAGGCGGATGTTGCAGGTCTGCGAGCACTGGATGACGACGATGTCGTCTTCGTTGAGGTGCTCGCGCTGGTGAATGAATTTCATGGGCGCCTCCAGAAGGGCTTTTTCTGCTAAATCAAAACGATAGCATGGGCTAGGGGCGCAGTTTATCAGCCCGGACGGGTTATTATCCCGCCGTCGGGCGCTGCTTTGACAATTTAAAACGGATTTTCGCGGTGCAATGCGCGATAAACGCAACAGGCCCCCGGAGAAAAACGGCATTCGTGCTGTCGGAGGGGCTTTATTGGAGGATATGTATGAAGTGGGGTGCGGTTTGGCTGCCGGCGGTGTTGGCAATGAGCGGTTGCGCGAGCGTTTCGGAGATCGACGCCACGTTGCCGACCATGAACGTGATTTCCGGCAAGAAACCCCATGAATTTGCCGGGTGCCTGGCGCAAAAGCTGGCGGACACCCGTGGCGCCTTGCAGGTCGAGCCCCAGAAGGACGGCGTGCGGGTGATCGTCCCCGGCAAGCTGTCTTCAGGTCCTGCGGCGGTGTTCGACATCGAGGATCGCTCCGGCGGCAGCAGCATCAAGCTGCACGAGCGCATGTCCAACGTCCCTGTGCGCCCCCGGGACGTGCGCAACGCCGCCAACGCCTGCATCTCGGGCTGATAGACTGCCGGCGGTCGGCATCGAAGCCGTCAAGGAACCCTTGGCGGCTTTGTCATTTCTGGAGAGAGGCATGAAGCGGGAACAAGTGCGCGAACGGCATGCAGAGGGCCTGATCTCTGCCACCCACGTGATCCAGAACCCGGCGAACCTGGGGGAGTGGATCGTGTTCTTCAAGAAGAGCGGCGGACGCAGCTACTTTCTGGTGGACGACAACGATGAGGTCGAGTCCTTCAGCCGGCTCGACGACCTGATCGACGTCGTGCGCGGATTGGGAGTCAAGTTCGCGGAAATCCACCTGTAGGCTTATTTGCAGACCACCACGACGCTGCGCGTCTTGTAGTTGCCGACGTCGAGCCCCAGGGTCTTGTCGCTGTCCTGGGCGGAGGGCGTGCCGTCGGTGCCGACGATGCGGTAGCCGGTGCCGGCGCAGGAGTCATCGGCCTTCTCGTAGCAACTGGCCCATGAGTTGGCTTCGCCGGAGCAGTCGATGCTCAGGCCTTGTTCACCGTTGTCCAGGTAGGTGGGCTGCGAGGAGGCGCAACCGGCCAGGGCCAGCAGGGCGATCAGCGGCAGGGTTCTGAAGAGGGCGGTCATGACACATTCATCCTTGCTAAAAGGGGCGGCCAAACGATCTGACAGCGTTGGCGCGAAAAGGTTATTGCGATTGGCCATTCCCCCCGAGGGGCGGCACAAAAAAGCCCTGCGCAACGGCAGGGCCTGGGGACTTCGATGCAAGTCAATCCTGATCGTCGCCGCGGCGTTTAGGGCCTGGCGGAGTGTCCTCGAACACGGCTGCCACCTCAGACGCCATCGCCTCGGTGGGCAGCGGGCCGACGACCTGCTCGCCCTTGGCGTTGCTGATCCACCACTGGCCGTCCTTCGCTTGGCTGACCAAATACCCGTTGATGCTTTTTGCTGCGGCCATCTCTTTGTCTCGTCGGCTGGTTCAAAGGTGCCATGATACCGGCAAAACGGCGCCTCGGCTGATTTGAGCTACGCTCAACGCGCAGTCTTGAAGCGGCTATGGAACTATCGGCCGGAATATTTCTCTATGTTGGCATCGGTTAGCCAGTGCGGGGCATTGTAAGGTGCACGCCGCCTGATTAGACTGCGCCGAAACTCGTACACACAGCCCTTTCAAGGACTTATATGATCAAGAAATGCTTGTTCCCAGCAGCCGGTTACGGTACTCGCTTCCTGCCAGCGACTAAAGCCATGCCCAAGGAAATGCTGCCGGTGGTAAACAAGCCACTGATCCAGTACGGCGTCGAAGAGGCCCTGGAAGCCGGCCTGACCGAAATCTCCATCGTCACCGGCCGCGGCAAGCGCGCCTTGGAAGACCACTTCGACATCAGCTACGAGCTGGAAAACCAGATCAAGGGCACCGACAAGGAAAAATACCTGGTCGGCATCCGCCGCCTGCTGGACGAGTGCTCTTTCTCGTACACCCGTCAGACCGAAATGAAAGGCCTGGGTCACGCGATCCTGACCGGCCGTCCGCTGATCGGCGACGAGCCGTTCGCCGTGGTGCTGGCGGACGACCTGTGCGTCAACCTCGAAGACGACGGCGTACTGACCCAGATGGTCAAGCTGTACAAGCAGTTCCGCTGCTCCATCGTTGCGATCCAGGAAGTCGATCCTCAGGAAACCAACAAGTACGGTGTGATTGCCGGCGAGATGATCCGTGACGACATCTACCGCGTGCACAGCATGGTCGAGAAGCCGAAGCCGGAAGATGCGCCGTCGAACCTGGCGATCATCGGCCGCTACATCCTGACCCCGGACATCTTCGACCTGATCGAGCAGACCGAGCCAGGCAAGGGCGGCGAGATCCAGATCACCGACGCCCTGATGAAGCAGGCCCAGAACGGCTGCGTCATGGCCTACAAGTTCAAGGGCAAGCGTTTCGACTGCGGCGGCGCCGAAGGCTACATCGAGGCGACCAACTTCTGCTTCGAGAATTTCTACAAGACCGGCAAGGCTTACTGATAAGCGTCTGTTCGCGTCTGCACGAAAAAAACCACCTTCGGGTGGTTTTTTCATTTTCCGGCCCCATTTGGATGGCAGCGCTTGCCCAATGAACGACTGCGGGTATGCTGGTGAGCTGTCAAGGAGAGAGATATGGCCTACGATTTTGACCTTTATGTGATCGGCGCCGGTTCCGGCGGTGTGAGGGCTGCGCGCTTTGCGGCGGGGTTTGGCGCGAAAGTCGCCGTGGCCGAGAGCCGCTACCTGGGCGGCACCTGCGTCAACGTCGGCTGCGTGCCGAAGAAGTTGTTGGTCTATGGCGCGCATTTCGCCGAAGACTTCGAGCAATCGTCGGGCTTCGGCTGGAATCTGGGCGAGGCCGATTTCGATTGGGCGACGCTGATCGCCAACAAGGACCGCGAGATCAATCGCCTGAACGGCATCTACCGCAACCTGCTGGTCAACAGCGGCGTGACCCTGCACGAAGGCCACGCGAAGATCGTCGACCCGCATCAGGTCGAGGTCAACGGTGAGCGTTTCACGGCGAAGCACATCCTGATCGCCACTGGTGGCTGGCCGCAGATTCCGGAAATTCCGGGGCGCGAGCATGCAATCAGCTCCAATGAAGCCTTCTTCCTCAAGGACCTGCCGAAGCGCGTGCTGGTAGTGGGCGGTGGCTACATCGCGGTCGAGTTCGCCGGCATTTTCCACGGTCTGGGGGCGGACACGACGCTGCTGTACCGCGGCGATCTGTTCCTGCGCGGCTTCGACGGTTCGGTGCGCAAGCATTTGCAGGAAGAGTTGACCAAGCGCGGGATGGATCTGCAGTTCAATGCCGACATCGAACGGATCGAAAAGCAATCTGATGGCAGTCTGAAGGCCACCCTCAAGGATGGTCGCGTCCTGGAAGCCGATTGTGTGTTCTATGCGACGGGCCGGCGTCCGATGCTGGACAACCTGGGGCTGGAAAACACCGGCGTCACACTGGACGACAAGGGTTTCGTCAAGGTCGATGAGCTGTTCCAGACCAGCGAGCCGTCGATTCTCGCCCTGGGCGATGTGATTGGTCGTGTGCAGCTGACGCCTGTGGCGCTGGCCGAGGGCATGGCGGTGGCGCGGCGCCTGTTCAAGCCAGAGCAATACCGTCCGGTGGATTACAAGATGATCCCGACGGCGGTATTCAGCCTGCCGAACATCGGCACCGTCGGTCTGACGGAGGAGGAGGCGAGGAGCGCCGGGCATGACGTGGTGATCTTCGAAAGCCGCTTCCGTCCGATGAAGCTGACCCTGACCGATTGCCAGGAGCGCACGCTGATGAAACTGGTGGTCGACGGCAAGACCGACAAGGTGCTCGGCTGCCACATGGTCGGCCCGGACGCCGGCGAGATCGTGCAGGGGTTGGCCATCGCCCTGAAGGCCGGCGCCACCAAGCGCGACTTCGACGACACCATCGGGGTTCACCCGACGGCGGCCGAAGAGTTTGTCACCATGCGTTCGCCGGTCGGCGCTTAAGCGCCTTTCGGTTTGGCTGCGTCTGCCGCTGCCGCCACGGTGGCGGCCAGGCGCAGGCTGTCCTCCAGGCTCGCCTGTGCCTGGGTCAGTTCCTTTTCCAGTCCCTGATTGAGTTGCGCCTGTTCGTCGAGGCTCTGTTTGAGCGTCTGGCTTTCCAGGGTGGCGACGCGCAAGCGTTCCTGGAGGAGGGTGCGTTCGCTGTCGGCGCGGGACGCTTGCTCGAACAGCTGGTCCTGGCGCTGGTTGCTGTGCTTGAGCTGATCCTGCAACAGGCTGAGCTCGCGCAATGAGCCGCGGTTTTCGGTCAGCAGGCGTTCGTTGTCGCGGTGCAGTTGGGTGATTTCGTCCTGACGCACCAGTGCGCTTTGCTGGGCCTGGCGCAATTCCATCTGCAACTGCTGCACTTGCCCTTCGTGGCGGCTCTGCTCCTGTTCGCGTTGTTCCTTGATGGCGTTGCGGTAGTGCTCAAGGGCGTCGCGGGCGTGCAGGTGCTTCTCTTCCAGCGAGCGGATCTGCTCGTCCTTGTCCTTTAGGCGCAATTCAAAATCCGCCAGTGCCTGGTTCAGGCCGGCGTTGCGGGTCTGTTCCGTCTGAAGCATCGACCGGGTGTCGGTCAGCGCTTCGGATTCGCGGGAGAGTGCTGCACTCTGGATTTCATGTTGCTGTTCCAGCTGGGTGAGCGCCTGGCGCGTCTGATTCAGCTCGGTCTCCAGCGCCTGGCGCTGTTCTTCGAATGCCTCGCGGGCCTGTTCGATCGGCTCCTGTGCCTGTTCTTTCAGGCGTTGCGCCAGACGCGCAACGAGCGCGGTCAGTTCGTCGTCGATGGGTTCCGACGGCACTTCGACCGGTTCTCGGCCGTCATCCAGCTCCTTCAGATAACGATGGATGGTGGTTTTTGAGCCGGTATTGCCCATTTCAATGCGTACCGCATCGATGCTTGGGTGTTCTCCGCGAGCCAGAATCGCCAGCCGCGCCGCTTTAACCAATGCCTTGTTGATGCCGCCACGGGCCATGAGTGATCCTACCTTTACGTACTGTGGTACGTGCCACAAAAATAGCAGTGTACCACGGCAAGAAAAATCTTAAATGTTTGATTTTCAAGAGGCGGGATATACTCGTATTATCCCGCGTGAAGCGCTGAATTGCGCTTGATGCGCAGCCCGTCAGTACACCCCGTGAGAAACCCGCCCATGAGCGATCTGGATCGCTACCTGCAAGCCGCCACCCGTGACAACACACGCCGCAGCTACCGTGCGGCCATCGCTCATTTCGAAGTGACCTGGGGTGGTTTCCTGCCCGCGACGGCGGAAAGCGTCGCCCGCTACCTGGTGGCCCATGCCGGTGTGTTGTCGATCAATACGCTGAAACTGCGCCTGTCGGCGTTGGCGCAATGGCACAGCAGCCAGGGGTTTGCCGACCCGACCAAAGCGCCGCTCGTGCGCAAGACGCTCAAAGGCATCCGTGCGTTGCACCCGGCCCAGGAGAGACAGGCCGAGCCCTTGCAGCTGCAACACCTGGAGCAGGCGGTGGCTTGGCTGGATCAGGAGATCAGCGAAGCCCGGGCGCAACAGAACCGGCCGCAGTTGCTCAAGGCTTGCCGTGACCGGGCGCTGATTCTGCTGGGCTTCTGGCGCGGCTTTCGCAGCGACGAGCTGTGCCGCCTCGAGGTCGAACACGTCCAGGCCCATGCCGGCAAAGGCATCACCGTGTACCTGCCGCGCAGCAAGGGTGACCGGGAGAACCTGGGCAAGACCTATCAGGCGCCGGCACTGCTCAAGCTGTGCCCGGTGCAGGCGTACATCGAGTGGGTCACCGAGGCAGCCCTGGTGCGCGGCCCGGTCTTTCGCGGGGTGGATCGTTGGGGGCATCTGAGCGAGGAAGGGCTGCACGCCAACAGCGTGATTCCGCTGCTGCGCCAGGCGCTCAAGCGCGCCGGCATCGAGGCCGAGCATTACACCACCCATTCGCTGCGCCGCGGTTTCGCGACCTGGGCGAATCAGAGCGGCTGGGACCTCAAGTCACTGATGAGCTATGTGGGCTGGAAGGATATGAAGTCCGCCATGCGCTATGTTGAAGCCAGCCCCTTTGAAGGGATGGTTCGGATCACGGATAAGCCGCCGTCGCTTTAGATATCGTTTTCTTCTATTAATACAGTCAGCTAATAGCGAAAACAAATCAGCAGCATCAGGTTTGCCAATGAGCCATCCGTCGAGCGAGTGGGTAGGATTCACCCCATCGAGTTCACAACCCCTGACGGAGAGTCATCAATGCCTATCATCAACAGCCAAGTAAAACCGTTCAAAGCCACCGCGTTCAAAAACGGCGACTTCGTGCAAGTCTCGGACGCTGACCTGAAAGGCAAGTGGTCGGTCGTGTTCTTCTACCCAGCCGACTTCACCTTCGTTTGCCCGACCGAGCTGGAAGACCTGGCCGACAACTACGCAGCCTTCCAGAAACTGGGCGTAGAGATCTACAGCGTTTCCACCGACACCCATTTCGCCCATGCTGCCTGGCACAACACTTCGCCAGCCATCGGCAAGATCCAGTACACCATGATCGGCGATCCGACCCACGTCATCTCCCGCAACTTCGACGTGCTGATCGAAGAAGCTGGCCTGGCGGATCGTGGCACCTTCGTGATCAACCCTGAAGGCCAGATCAAGATCGTTGAACTGAACGACGGCGGCGTTGGCCGTGACGCTTCCGAGCTGCTGCGCAAGATCAAGGCCGCTCAATACGTCGCTGCCCACCCAGGCGAAGTCTGCCCGGCCAAGTGGAAAGAAGGCGAGGCCACTCTGGCTCCGTCCCTGGACCTGGTCGGCAAGATCTGATCCTGTGACACCGCAACACTCAGGGCGGAACTCCGCACCTACCTAAGTAAGCTGCACCGCCCAATGAAAACGCCCGGGCGAGATTCGCTCGGGCGTTTTTTTTCGCCTCAAAGAAAGTTCAGGAGATCGCCCGTATGTTGGACGCCAATCTTAAAGCCCAGTTGAAATCGTACCTGGAACGGGTCACCCAGCCGATCGAGATCGTCGCTTCTCTCGACGACGGTGCGAAATCCCGTGAAATGCTTGAACTGCTGAAAGACGTTGCCAGTCTTTCGAGCCAAATCACCCTGATCGACAGCGGCGACGATGTCCGCAAGCCGTCGTTCTCGATCAACCGCCCCGGCGCCGACATCAGTCTGCGTTTCGCCGGCATCCCGATGGGCCACGAATTCACCTCGTTGGTGCTGGCCCTGCTGCAGGTCGGCGGTCACCCTTCGAAGGCCAGCGCCGAGGTGATCGAACAGATCCGTTCGCTCAAGGGCGAATTCAGCTTCGAAACCTACTTCTCGCTGTCGTGCCAGAACTGCCCGGACGTCGTCCAGGCGCTGAACCTGATGGCCGTGCTGAACCCGAACATCCGCCATGTCGCCATCGACGGCGCGCTGTTCCAGGACGAAGTCAACGACCGCAAGATCATGGCCGTGCCGAGCATCTACTTGAACGGCGAGAACTTCGGTCAGGGCCGCATGGGCCTTGAGGAAATCCTCGCCAAGCTCGACACCGGCGCCATCGAGCGTCAGGCCGAGAAGATCAGCGCCAAAGAGGCCTTCGATGTGCTGGTGGTCGGCGGTGGGCCGGCCGGCGCTTCGGCAGCCATCTACGCAGCCCGCAAAGGCATCCGCACCGGCGTCGCCGCCGAACGCTTCGGCGGTCAGGTGCTGGACACCATGGCCATCGAGAACTTCATTTCCGTACAGGAAACCGAAGGCCCGAAACTGGCGGTGGCGCTGGAAGAGCACGTCAAGCAATACGACGTGGACATCATGAACCTGCAACGCGCCGACAAGCTGATCCCGGGCCAGAACGGCGAGCTGCATGAAGTCCGTTTCGCCAGCGGCGCGATCCTGAAAGCCAAGAGCGTGATCCTGGCGACCGGTGCGCGCTGGCGCGAAATGAACGTGCCGGGCGAGCAGGAATACCGCAACAAAGGTGTGGCGTACTGCCCGCACTGCGACGGCCCGCTGTTCAAGGGCAAGCGCGTGGCGGTGATCGGCGGCGGCAACTCCGGCGTGGAAGCGGCCATCGACCTGGCCGGGATTGTGGCCCACGTGACCTTGCTGGAGTTCGACGTGCAGCTGCGTGCCGACGCCGTGCTGCAGCGCAAGCTGCACAGCCTGCCGAACGTGACCGTGATCACCAGCGCGCAAACCACCGAAGTCACCGGTGACGGGCAGAAGGTCAACGGCCTGCGCTACAAGGATCGTCAGTCGGATGAGTTGCGCAGCGTCGAGCTGGAGGGGATCTTCGTGCAGATCGGTCTGCTGCCCAACACCGACTGGCTCAAGGGCACCATCGAGTTGTCGCCGCGTGGCGAGATCATTGTCGACAACCGCGGCGAAACCTCGATCCACGGCATCTTCGCCGCCGGCGACGTGACCACGGTGCCGTACAAGCAGATCGTGATTGCGGTGGGCGAGGGCGCCAAGGCATCGTTGAGCGCGTTCGATCACTTGATTCGCACGTCGGCCCCGGCATAAGCCTTGAGCCTGAAACGACAAACCCCATGATCGCTCATGGGGTTTGTCGTTTTCGGGTGTTGCTTACAGCGGTGCCGGCTGGATGATTTCGACCCAGTAGCCGTCCGGATCCTTGATGAACGCCAGGCTCTTCATGCGGCCGTCGGTCAGGCGCTTCTGGAAATCGCAGCCCAGTTCCTCGAAGCGCTCGCAGGCGGCGACGATGTCCGGCACCGAGATGCAGATGTGGCCGAAACCGCGCGGGTCGGTGTTGCCGTTGTGGTACGCGAAGTCCGCGTCGTTTTCGGTGCCGTGGTTGTGGGTCAGTTCCAGGATGCCGGGGATCGACTTCATCCACTCGGTGCGGGCTGCGGCGTCCGCCGGGATCTGCGCCTTGTCGACCAGCGCGAGGAAGTACAGGCTGAATTCGGCTTCCGGGAAGTCGCGCTTTTCCACCAGCGAGAAACCGAGCACGCGGGTGTAGAAGTCCAGCGACCGGGTGATGTCCTTTACGCGCAGCATGGTGTGGTTGAAGACGAAGTTGCGGGTTGCGCTGTCCGGGGTGGCGGTCACGCCAGGGAAAGTGTTCAGTTCGTGCAGGCTCATGGGCCCTCCGTGACGAATGGGGCGAGTGAATGGCGCAATGATACGCATGCCTTGGGACATCGCCAAACCTCACGTGCAGGCTTGCCCTGCCAGGAGGCTGGGCTCAGACTGCTCGGCTCAGTCTGCCGGTGTCCTTCGAATGATCCGACCGTTCAAATCGCTGTTCGTTTTCCTTTGCTTGTCGTTGTGCGCCGCGGGCGCGTCGGCCCAGGCGCCGGAGATAGCCTGGCCCGCCGGCTGGCAGGTTGAGGCCCTGCCTGACACATCGCCGCAGGTGTCGCGTCAGCGCGGGGTGAAGACCGATGCCGAAGGGAATCAGGTGATGGTGATGGAGTTGACCATGACCCGAGTGGAAACCGGCCATCAAGTCAACCTGCAAGGGGTGCTGCTGGAAATGCGCAAAGCGGTGCAGAAGGACTTCTTCCAGGGCGGCTACCAGAGTGTGTGCAACAGGATCCACTCATCCGTCCTGGGTTCGCTGTCGGCACTTGAGACCACCTGCACGGTCACTGAAAACGGCAGGCACGTGTTGTCGCAAACATTGGTCGCTGCCCTCGACGCTCAGAACGCCTATGTACTTTCGTATGCGGGAGAGGCCGAGATGTTCAAACAGAGCACCGACGAAATAGCGTCGATACGAAACAGCTTGAAACTTTAATCCTGACCGGGCGGTCTGCACCGTTATAGATGCCCGAAAGCATTAAGCACAAAGATAACTGCGAGCCGGCCGGCAATATTCTGCTGCAAATTCGTACTGCGTCTGGCGCAAGGCCGATCAACTTTTCAGACGGGGCTCGTTGCATTTGTTAAATATTGTCCACAAAAAAGCCCTGCATCGGCAGGGCTTTTTCTGTTGGCGCAAGATCAGCCGCGCAACCAGGAATCGACGGTGGCTGCCCCGTACTGTTCTTTCCAGGCTTTCAGGCCGCGGTGGTTGCCGCCTTTGGTCTCGATCAGTTCGCCGGTGTGCGGGTTTTGGTACACCTTGACCACGCGGGCGCGGCGGGTCTTGGGTGCTGCGGCCACTTGCTGGCCGGATTTCGCCGGGTTCGGATCGAGGATGGCGATGATGTCCTTCAGGCCTTTGCCGTAGGTTTTCATCAGTCCCTGGAGCTTCTCTTCGAATTCGATTTCTTTCTTGAGCCCGGCATCGTTCTTCAGCGATTCCAGCTGCTTGAGCTGTTCCTGAAGGGCTTTTTCAGCTGCACGAAATTCAGCGAGTCTGGACAATATCGTTACTCCAATAGTGTGTTTGGCTGATACCAACCGCAAACAAAGCCTTCGGACGTCAGCCTTGAAGCGACTCGGTGATAATTGGCTCACCTGCCTATCTTGCAACAGGTAAGAAAAATTGTAGTAGTTAATGCCGCAAGAGTAAATCCTGACTTTTTCTTCATGTAACAATCGCGTTGTTTTGTTTCAAATTGGTGCGCCAGGCCACAGGGGGAAGGATGAGAACGCCTAATTAACGGTGAGTTAATGCGTTAATGAATTCGGTCGCCGGCATGGGTTTGCCGTACAGGTAGCCTTGCAGGAAGTTGACGTGATGTAACGTCAGGTATTGGCTTTGTTCTTCGGTCTCCACGCCTTCGGCGACGATGCCCAGGTCCAGCTTGGCGCACAGTTCGATGATGCTGTCCAGGATGTGCCGCGACAACGCATCGAGACCGATCATGGCGACGAAGCTCTGGTCGATCTTCAGGAAGTCGACGTTGAACGTGCGCAAGTAAGTCAGGCTCGAATGGCCGGTGCCGAAGTCGTCGATGGCGATCCTCACGCCCGCTTCGCGCAGTTCGCTGAAGAGGCGGTGGGTGATGTCGGTGGGCTCGACCAGTTCGCGTTCGGTGAGCTCCAGCACCAGGTGGATGCTGCCCGGCTCGAACGCGGCGAGGAATTCGCGGCAGTCCTGTACCAGTTCCAGGTTCTGGCAGTGACTGGCGCTGATGTTGATGCCGATGTGGAAGGGCGTGACGAAGGTAGACGAAACCGGCCCCAGCAGGGCGGCGGTCTGCTGCATCAGCGAGCGGGTCATCGGTACGATCAGGCCTGAATGCTCGGCAAAGGGGATGAACAGGTCGGGGCGGACCAGGCCTTCTTTCGGGTGGTTCCAGCGCATCAGCACTTCGGTTCCCGACCATTGCTTGCTGTCGCCGTGGACCACCGGCTGGAAGTAGGGAATGAACTCTCCGGCTTCCAGTGCGCGGAGCATTTCATGGCTCGGTGACGTGGAGCGCTTCTGCACGATGTAGCCGATGGCGCCGGACACCGCGCCGAAAAAGATCAGCAGGCTGAACAAGGGCGGGTATTCGTCCGCCATGTAACGCCACACCTTGCCCTCAGGAAACCCCGCCGACACCGAAAAGGCATAGCGCGATGAGTTCAGCGTGCTTTGCGCCACCGGCAACGGTGGGAGGGCGCCTTGATGCACTTTGCCGTCGGCGGACAGCCAGTTGTTGCCCACCTGCAACAGCAGCAGGGTCTGCCGCCCGATCAGGCGCAGGATGTTGCTCAGGTGGTAGCCGTCCAGCGTAGTCAGTGCGCCGCCCCGGCCTCCGCTCAGCCGATAGACCAGCAGTGCGGTGTCGGGCGTCACCGGGTTGCCGTTCATGAGCCACAGTTTGCCCTGGGTGTAGTCGCCGGGGTTGACGGCCTCCTTGAAGTGGCCGAACAGCGAGCTGCAATAAAGGTTGTCGTCCCACACAAGGTTGGTCGAGCGGACGAAGGGGCGGCGGGTGACCTGTTCGCGCAGGGCCAGTTGCGCCGTGTCGCAGGGCTGGCCGGCCAGAGGCAGCAGTTCGAGGGCTGCCTGGGCCGTGTTGTCGAGCATCAGTTCGAACTGACGCAGCGCTTCTTCGGCGGTCTGCTCCGCGCTCTGCTGCAAGGTACGCTCGGCCTGCAGGTAGAGAATGGCGGTGCCCGACAGGATCGGCAGCAAGCCGCACAGCAGGGTCACGATGATCCGGGTGCCGGGCTTGCGGCGGGATCGGGCGGTCAGCGGCATGGGGGCATCCTGTCGCGGGGGAGAGCCGCCCTTGAATGCAGGGCGCCCTCCGGTAAGTGAGTCGTCAACGCCCATGATAGATGGCTGTCGGTGCCTGTGCCGTTCAAGGGCGATGTCGCCGGGTCGCCGACGCTATGAAGGCGAGGGTGGCGGGCGACGCCTGGCGGCTGTCCAGCACGGCCAGCCCCACCTGTCGGCGCACGGCGGGGGACAACGGCCGTTTCACGTAGCGGCCGGCGGTGTCCGCAGGCAATGAGCCTTCGGCCACGAGGCTGACCGCGTCGCCACGGCCGACGACATCGAGTGTGCTCAGCAGTTGCGAACAGCGGTAGCGGATGTTGGGGCTCAGGCGGGCCGCGCTGAAAAGGCGCGAGACCAGTTCCGAAGAGCCGGCCTCGGTGAGCACGAAAGGATCGTCGCACAGATCCTTGAGGCTCACGTGCGCCCGTGCCGCCAACGGATGGCCGGCCGGGAGCAGGGCGACCATCCGGTCCTCGATCAGGGGGAACGTGTCGAAGCGCTCTTGCGGCAAGACCACGAAACCGATGTCGATCCGCCGCTCTTCCAGCCACTGGATCACTTGTCGGTCCGGCCCTTCCTCGATGTGCACCTCGATGCCCGGATGGGTCTGGCGGTATGCCTCCAGGATGCCGGGCAGCAGCGTGACCGAAGAGGTCGGGCCGAACGAACCGATGCGCAGCGTGCCGCGCTTCATTCCCCGGGCATCGGCCGCCTCCTGACGCAAGGTGTCGGCCAGCCCGAGCATGGCCCGGGCGCGCAGCAGCAATTGTTCGCCGATGTCGCTGAGCTCCACTTGGGCGGCATGCCGACGCAAGAGTTCGACGCCCAGTTCCTGCTCCAACGACTTCAGGGCATGGGACACCGCCGACTGGGAAATGCCCAGGCGATTGGCGGCGAGGGTGAATCCGCGCAATTCGGCCACCCGCGAAAAGATTTCCAGTTGAGTCAGGGTCATGAGCTTTTACTCATTTTACGATGATGAACAATCGAACAAATGATACGGCATCCGTTCTCTTTGTCTCGGGAGTGTTATGTCCGGTTATGAGCAAATCCGCCCGGCGCCTTCGGACGTGCCGGTGTACGTGAACCTGGCGCTGGTCACCATGGTCTGGGGCGGCACCTGGGTGGCCGGTCGGCTGCTGGCCGGCCAGCTGAGCCCGATGTTTGCCGCCAGCCTCAGGTTCCTGCTGGCCAGCGCGGCGCTGCTGGTCTTTCTGCGGCTGGCGCGGATCCCGCTGGCCCGGCCGAGCCGCCGGCAATGGCTGCAACTGACGGTGCTGGGGTTCTTCGGGATCTTCCTTTACAACCTGTGTTTCTTTTACGGCCTGCAATACATCAACGCGTCGCGGGCCTCGCTGATCGTGGCGTTGAATCCGGCGGTGATCGGCCTGGCGTCCTGGCTGCTGTTCAAGGAACGGCTGGGGCGAATGAAAGTCCTCGGCATCGCGGTCTGCATCGCCGGCGCGGTAACGGTGATCGTCAGCCGCGACCCGCAATCGCTGGCGGCATCGCCGCAGGCCTGGATCGGAGATCTGCTGATCTTCGGCTGCGTGCTGGGCTGGGGCGTGTACTCGCTGTTTTCCCGCAGCCTCAGCCAGAGCCTCGGCCCGGTGCAGACGGTGACCTACTCCATCCTGCTCGGCACGGGGATGTTGTGGGCGTTGGCGGCCCTGCGCGGAGAACTGGATTGGGCGAGACTGGCCGACCTTGGCGCAGAGCAGTGGTGGAGCCTGATCTACCTCGGCGTGCTCGGTTCGGCGCTGGCCTACATCGGCTACTACGACGGCATCCGCAAGATCGGCGCGACGCGCGCCGGCGTGTTCATCGCCCTCAACCCGCTGACGGCGGTGATCCTCGGTGCCCTGTTGCTCGGCGAGCGGCTGACGCCGGCCATGTGCCTGGGCGGGGCGGTGATCCTGGCGGGGATCTACCTGTGCAACAAACCCTTTGCAGCGACGCGCAAAAGGCGGATTTTATAGAGAGGGCAGACAATCCGTTTTACGCTGTGTAGAATCCGGTTACGCATACAATAATAATCGTCTTCTGGCAGCAGAAGCCTCGCCCGCAAGAGCCTTGGGTCGACAATGAAGATATTCGGGTTACAACTGATCTACGGTGACTTCCTCGCCCGCAGCGTGCGTGGCGTCTCCTGCGCACCGCCCCGCGCCCTCAGCATGACTGGCAACTAACTTTGGTTAATTGATAAGAATGATGAGGCGCCTACCATGGCAGATCTGTACGAAAACCCAATGGGCCTGATGGGCTTTGAGTTCATCGAATTCGCGTCGCCGACGCCCGGCACCCTGGAGCCGATCTTTGAGATCATGGGCTTCACCAAGGTCGCGACCCACCGCTCCAAGAACGTGCACCTGTACCGTCAGGGCGCGATCAACCTGATCCTCAACAACGAACCCCACAGCGTCGCCTCGTACTTTGCCGCCGAGCACGGTCCGTCGGTGTGCGGCATGGCGTTCCGGGTCAAGGATTCGCAGAAGGCCTACAGCCGTGCGCTGGAACTCGGCGCCCAGCCGATCCACATCGAGACCGGCCCGATGGAGCTGAACCTGCCGGCGATCAAAGGCATCGGCGGCGCGCCGCTGTACCTGATCGACCGTTTCGGCGAAGGCAGCTCGATCTACGACATCGACTTCGTGTTCCTCGAAGGCGTCGACCGTCATCCGAAAGGCGCGGGCCTGAAGATCATCGACCACCTGACCCACAACGTGTACCGCGGCCGCATGGCCTACTGGGCGAACTTCTACGAGAAGCTGTTCAACTTCCGCGAGATCCGCTACTTCGACATCAAGGGCGAATACACCGGCCTGACCTCCAAGGCGATGACCGCTCCGGACGGCATGATCCGCATCCCGCTCAACGAAGAGTCGTCCAAGGGCGCCGGCCAGATCGAAGAGTTCCTGATGCAGTTCAACGGCGAGGGCATCCAGCACGTGGCGTTCCTCACCGACGACCTGGTCAAGACCTGGGACGCGCTGAAGAAGATCGGCATGCGCTTCATGACCGCGCCGCCGGACACCTACTACGAAATGCTCGAAGGCCGCCTGCCGAACCACGGCGAGCCGGTCGACCAGCTGCAGGCACGGGGCATCCTGCTCGACGGTTCCTCGGAGCCGAACGACAAGCGCCTGCTGCTGCAGATCTTCTCGGAAACCCTGATGGGCCCGGTGTTCTTCGAATTCATCCAGCGCAAGGGCGACGATGGCTTCGGCGAGGGCAACTTCAAGGCGCTGTTCGAGTCGATCGAGCGTGACCAGGTGCGTCGTGGCGTGCTGACCGCCGAGTAAGCTTCAACGATGCAAAAAAGCCCGGCCTGCAATCCTGCAGGCCGGGCTTTTTCATGCCTTCACATTCCCTTGCGGGAGCGAGCCTGCTCGCGATTGCGATCGTTCGGTCGATATCCATTTCGAGTCTGAAGACGTCATCGCGAGCAGGCTCGTTCCTACAGGTTTTTGGTGCGGGGACTACGGGCGGCGTTGGCGCATCAGGTGCTTGAAACCTTCGAACACCAGCACCATCACCGCCATCCAGATCGGGATGTAGGTCAGCCATTCGCCGGACTTGATGCTTTCGCCCAGCAGCAGCGCCACGCCCAGCAGCAGCACCGGTTCCACGTAGCTGAGCAGGCCGAACAGGCTGAACGGCAGCAGACGGCTGGCGATGATGTAGACCACCAGCGCCGAGGCGCTGATCAGGCCGAGCAGGGGGATCAGCCAGGCCAGGGTCGGGTATTGGTCGAACACGCCGAAGCCTTGCTCGCCGCCCCGCACGAACCAGTAGGCCACGGGCAGCATCAGGGTCATGTCGACCCACAAGCCGCCGAGGTTGTCCGTCTTCAGGCGTTTGCGCAGCACGAAGTACAGCGGATAGCCGACCACCACCACCAGCGTCGCCCAGGAGAAGCCGCCCACCTGGTACAGCTCGTTGAGCACGCCCAGGCTGGCGAAGAACACGGCGACCTTCTGCAGGTACGACAGGCTCTCGCCGTAGGCGATCCGGCCGGTCAGCACCATGGCCAGCGGCAGCAGGAAGTAGCCCAGCGACACATCGAGGCTGTAGCCGTTGAGCGGCGCCCACATGAATAGCCACAGCTGCACGCCGAGCAGGGCGGACGACAGCGCCAGGCCGCCGATCAGCTTCGGCTGCCCGGCCAACCGGCGCAGCAGTTCCGCCACCCGGCGCCACTCGCCGGACAGCAGCATGAACACGGTCATGCAGGGCACGGTCAGCAGCATCCGCCAACCGTAGATTTCCACGCCGCTCAGGGGGCTGAGCAACGAGGTGTAGAAATACATGACGGCAAACAGCGTCGAAGCCGTCACCGAGAGAGCGATACCTTTAGCCAAACTGTCCTCGCGGGTTGCAGGTCAAACGGGGCGCGCAGGATACGTGGTTTTTGTGCTGAATATTGGCCGAGTGCTCAATATTTCCCACATCGTGAAGATAAGCACAAAAAGCGGCGGAGTGATTGTCTTGATCCTGCCCCGGGGCGGCCTCAGTGACGCCATCGCCAGCAGGATGGCTCCCACCTTGTTTTCAGGTGACCGCAGAACCTGCATTCACCTGAATCCCTGTAGGAGCCAGCCCGCTGGCGATGGCTTCAGTCGAGGCAAAACAGCCCTCAGGCCGAACGCGGCCGGCGCCCCGACACGAAATGGCTCACATCGTTGAACCCCGGCGTCGAGGCATGCCCCGGCGTGACCAGCGAATCGATGAACGCCTCGTCCTCGGCGGTGATCTTCACCGCCTGGGCCTTGGTGTAAGTATCCCATTGCGCTTCGGTGCGCGGCCCGACGATGGCGGAGGTCACGGCGCCGTTGTTCAACACCCAGGCGATGGCGAACTCGACGATGCCCACCCCGCGGTCCTGGGTGTACTGCTGGATCTGCTGGGCGATGCGCAGCGACTCCACCCGCCATTCGGTCTCCAGGATGCGTTTGTCCTGGCGGCCGGCGCGGCTGTCGGCGTCGGGTTTGACGTCCGGCGCGTATTTGCCGCTGAGCACGCCACGGGCCAGCGGGCTGTAGGGCACCACGCCCAGCCCATAGGCCTGGGCGGCGGTGATCTGCTCGGTCTCGGCCTGGCGGTTGACGATGTTGTACAGCGGCTGGCTGATCACCGGACGGTCGACGCCGAGCTTGTCGGCGATGCGCACCACCTCGGCGATCCGCCAGCCCCGGTAGTTCGACAGGCCCCAGTAGCGGATCTTGCCCTGGCGGATCAGGTCGCCGATGGCCGAAACCGTCACCTCCAGCGGCGTGCTGTGGTCCTCTCGGTGCAGGTAATAGATGTCGAGGTAGTCGGTGCCGAGCCGGGTCAGGCTGGCCTCCAGGCCGTTGAACAGGTGCTTGCGGCTCAAGCCGCTGCGGTTCGGCACGCCTTCGGTCGGGCCGAAGCCGACCTTGGTCGCCAGCACCCATTCGTGGCGACGGCGGGCGATGGCCTCGCCGACGATCTCTTCCGAGCGGCCGTTGGTGTAGACGTCGGCGGTGTCGATGAAATTGATGCCCTGGTCCCAGGCCTTGTCGATGATGCGCAGCGAATCTTGTGCGCTGGTCTGTTCGCCGAACATCATCGTGCCCAGGGTGAGGGTGGACACCTGCAGACCCGAGTGCCCCAAAGTGCGATAGCTCATGCCGAATTCCTTTTGCCGGAGGGAAAGCCTCCATCAAATACCAGAAGCGCCTGGCGCGGCAAAGTGAATTATCGGCTCAACGTTTTGCAGCGCTCGCGCAGGAACGCCTGCAACACCTTGACCCGCTCCGACACCTGCACCCGGTGCGGGCACAGCAGATTGAACGGCACGCTTTCGCCGTGCCAGTCGTCGAACAGCGTCACCAGCCGGCCGGCGCGCACGTCCTCGGCCACGTCGAGCCAGGCCTTGTAGGCGATCCCGTGCCCGGCCAAGGCCCAGCGCCGGGCGACTTCGCCGTCGTCGCTCAGATAGTCGCCGTGGACTTCGACCTCCAGGGTCTCGTCGCCGCGGCCGAAACGCCAGGTGTTGTACGGCCGGCCGTTGCGCAGGTAAAGCAGGGCGCTGTGTCCGCTCAGTTCGCCGGGGTGCTGCGGCGAACCGTGGCGCGCCACATACGCGGGGCTGGCGCAGGCCACGCGACGGTGCTCGGGCAGGATCGGCAGCGCCACCAGCGTTGAATCGCTCGGCACGCCGAAGCGCAGCGCCACATCCACCGTTTCGCGAAACAGGTCCGCGTGACGGTCGTTGAGCAGCAGCTGCAGCTGGATGTGCGGATGCTCGCGCTTGAAATCGTCCAGCCACGGCAGCAGCACGTTGCGCCCGAAGTCCGACGGTGCCGCCAGCTGCAGGACGCCGCTCAAGCCTTCGGTCTGCTGCTTGAGCGCCAGTTCGCCCTCGGCCAGCGTGGCCAGGGCCAGGCGCACGCTTTCCAGGTAGCGCCGGCCCTCTTCGGTCAGGCGCATGCTGCGGGTGGAGCGGGCGAACAGGCGGATGCCCAGGCGTGTCTCCAGACGCTTCAGCGCGATGCTGGCGGCCGCCGGGGTGAGCTCCAGCGTCCGGGCGGCGGCGGAAATGCTGCCCGAATCGGCGGTGCGGACGAAGATCTCCAGATCGAGTATCGAGCTCATTGGTAAAAATCCTTTAAAGATCCTTCCGATTTACCGGGATTTTTCTTCGATTGGCAACCCGTGAATATGGAATCTCCTTAAGCCCAGCGGAGCCACTGTCATGAAACCACTCGAATCTTCCTTGCGCGATCAGACCGTCGTCGTCATCGGCGGCAGCAGCGGCATCGGTGCCGCCGTCGCATCCGGCGCCGCCGCGCGGGGCGCCCGCGTCTACGCAGTCGGCCGGCGGATCGATGCCGGCGCCGGCGACGTCCGTCAGGCGTCCGCCGACATCACCGATGATGCGTCGCTGCGCCAATTGTTCGAACGCATCGGCGCCTTCGATCACTTGGTGATCACTGCGGGCCCGAACGTCAGCGCCAAGCCCCTGGCCGACAGTGACCTGCTGCTCGCGCAACAGGCGTTCGACGTGAAGTTCTGGGGCGCGGTGCGTTCGATCCAGCAAGCGCTGCCGTACCTGAGCGAGCGGGGCAGCATCACCCTGACGTCCGGCCTGCTGTCGCGCAAGTTCGTGGCCGGACAGTTCATCAAGACCACCCTGAACGCCGCGCTTGAGGCGCTGGCCAAACAGTTGGCCAAGGAGCTGGCGCCGCGCCGGGTCAATGTGATCAGCCCCGGCGTGACCGACACCGAAGCCTACGCCGGCATGGATGAAAGCCAGCGTGCGGCGATGTTCGCCCGCACCTCGGCGGCGTTGCCGGTGGGCCGGATCGGCACGCCGCAGGAGTTGGCAGACGCCTTCACGCTGGTGATGGAAAACGGCTTCATCAGCGGCAGCATCATCGACGTCGACGGAGGCGGACTGTTATGACCTGGCATTTCGACCACCTGGCGTTCAGCACGCCGGACGGGCCAGCGGTGCAGGACGCCTTCGATGGATTGCTGGGGCTCAAGCCCGGCCGGCGGCCGCCGTTTCCGTTTCCCGGCCGATGGCTGTACCAGGATGCCCAGGCGTTGGTGCATGTGATCGAGCAGCCTGCGCTAGAGGATACGGTGCTGAGCCACATTGCCTTTCGTACCGATGACGACGCGGCCCTCGTGCTCAAGCGGGTGCAGGCCAGCGGTTTGCCGTATCAGGTGGCGCAGGTGCCGGAGGACGGGATCTGGCAGATCTTCGTGCAGGTGCCCGGCGGGCTGGTGATCGAGCTGGATGCAAAAGCGCGCGTTGCTTGAGTGCGCTCGATGCAGGCAGTGGTTCACCCATGAAAAACGGCCCGAAAGGGCCGTTTGTGCATCGCTCGCGAATTACGCCCGCAACGTGCGCGTCATGCGCAGCGCCAACAGGCTGCCGCCGACGATCACGGCCGCCAGCAGGTACAGCGCCGCATCGGTCGACCCGGTGCTGTCCTTGACCCAGCCCACCAGGTACGGGCTCAGGAAACCGGCCATCTGGCCCATGGAGTTGATCAACGCCAGGCCGCCCGCCGCCGCGCCTGCGCTGAGCATCGCCGTCGGCACCGGCCAGAACATCGGCAGGCCGGTGAGGGCGCCCATGGTGGCGAGGGTCAGGCCGAGGATGGCGAGGGTCGGGTTGGCGGCGAAGTTCACCGCGATCAGCAGGCCGGCGGCGCCCATCAGCATCGGCACCACCAGGTGCCAGCGGCGTTCCTTGCGCAGGTCCGCCGAGCGGCCGACCACCAGCATGAACAGTGCCGCCAGCAGGTACGGGATCGCGCTCAGCCAGCCGATCACCAGGTTGTCGCTGAAGCCCAGGTTCTTGATGATCGACGGCAGCCAGAAGTTGATCGCGTACACGCCGCTCTGGATGCAGAAGTAGATCAGGCCGAACGCCCAGATCGCCGGGTTCTTGAACACTTCGGTCAACGAATCGGAGGCGGTCTTGGGCTTGTTCGCCAGGTCTTCGGCCTGGTCGGCCTCCAGCACCTTGCGCTCCTGGGGGCTCAGCCACTTGGCGTTGGCGAAGCTGTCGCTGAGCAGGAAGTACGCGAGCACCCCCAGCACCACGGTCGGAATGCCTTGCAGCAGGAACATCCACTGCCAGCCGGCGAGGCCGCCCTGGCCTGCGGCGAAGTGGTTGAGGATCCAGCCGGAGAACGGGCTGCCGAGCAGGCCCGAGACCGGGATCGCCGACATGAACAGCGCCATGATCCGCCCGCGGCGGAACGTCGGGAACCACTGCGAGAGGTACAGCACCACACCGGGGAAGAACCCGGCTTCGGCGGCGCCGGTGAACAGGCGCAAGGTGTAGAACTGGGTCGGGGTAGTGACGAACAGCAGGCAAGTCGACAGCGTGCCCCAGGTGATCATCATCAGGGCGATCCAGCGCCGCGGACCGAACCTGGTCAGCGCCAGGTTGCTCGGCACGCCGCACAGCACGTAGCCGATGAAGAAGATCCCGGCGCCGAGGCCGTAGACGGTTTCGCTGAACTTCAGCGCGTCGAGCATCTGCAGCTTGGCGAAGCCCACGTTCACCCGGTCGAGGTAGTTGAACAGGTAGCAGATGAAGATGAAGGGGATCAAACGCAGGGTGATGCGTTTGTAGACGGCATTCTTGTCGTCAGCGATGGCCTGGACAGCTGCGGCGCTCTGTGACATGGCGACTCTCTCTTTATTATGATTTTTTGCGATGCAAGGGTAACGTTGATCGCCCTGAGAGTCTCGGCCACCTTTGGCCGGATTGTCTTTGTGCCTGAGCACAGGGTTTGTCGCCGGACCCTGTGCGGGTGAACAACCGTCCGCGCCCGTTTTCAAGGATTTTGCCCACTATGTTCGAACTCGATCACGACCTCGCGCAGGACATCGTCGACCGGGCCATGGCCATTCTGCCCTACAACGTCAATGTCATGGACAGCCAGGGGCTGATCCTGGGCAGCGGCGAGCCGGAGCGCATCAACACCCGCCACGAAGGCGCGCAACTGGTGCTGGCCAACGGCCGGGTGGTGGAGATCGACGCCCAGACCGCCGTGCACCTCAAAGGCGTGCAGCCGGGGATCAACCTGCCGCTGATGCTCGATGGTCGGCTGATCGGCGTGCTCGGCATCACCGGCGAGCCGGAGCCACTGCGCACGTACGCCGAACTGGTGCGCATGACAGCCGAAATGCTGGTGGGCCAGCGCAACCAGCAGGCTGAGCAGCAGTGGCGGCGCCAGCGCTGCGATGACCTGCTGGCGCTGCTGCTGAGCGAGGCGGGGGATTCGCCGAGGCTGGTGGACGAGGCGCAGCAGCTGGGGCTCAAGCCGCAGTTGACGCGGGTGCCGTACCTGTTCGAGCTGGGCCTGGAGCAGGGCGCGGGGCAAACGGTCGAGGCCCTCGGTGCCTGGCTGATGTCGCGCTACCCGGACAGCTGGTGCGTGAGCTCGGCCAAATCGTCGCTGCTGTGGTGCCGTCCGGCGGGGCAGGCCCTGGAGCATGACCGCCTGCTGGAAAAGCTCGACGGGCAGGGCTGGAACATCCTGCGCATCGCCGTGGGCGGGCAGGCCGACGGTTTGGCTGGACTGCGCCGCTGCTACCGGCGGGTCGGCGATTTGCTGGCGTATGGCCGTGAGGTGCTGCCGAATTCGCGGCTGCTCAAGCTCGACCGCTATCGCCTGCCGGTGATGCTCTGGCGGCACCGCAACGACGACGCCCTCGATGAACTGCTCAAGCCGCTGCGCAAGGTGATCGCCAAGGACAGCAACGGCCAGTTGCTGGCGACGCTGCGCAGCTGGTGCGAGCACGACGGCCAGAGCCAGGCCTGCGCCGACGCGCTGGGCATCCACCGCAACAGCCTGCGTTACCGCATGGAGCGGATCGCCGAACTGAGCGGGGTGGATCCGCTGCGGCTGGACGGAATGCTCGCGCTGTACCTGGGGGTGCAGCTCTTGCCGCAGACCTGAGGGCTTTTGAGGACGCACCGCCAAACTCTGTAGGCGCTTGCTTGCAAGCGATGAGGCCCGTTCTGCCGACCTCTCTGTTGCCTGACCCGCCGCCATCGCTGGCAAGTCGAGTCGTCGCACCGCAGCTCCCACAATGTCATTCGCAGAGCCCCGGTTTTGTGGAATTGAACAATAAACGCCCCCGCCGCTTGTGCAGCGGACAGGCGTCAAGGGCACTGGGGGCTGGCAGCATGGACGCCATTGCAACTGGAGAATTCGCATGAAGATCGTCATCGCACCCGATTCGTTCAAGGACAGCCTGAGCGCCCAAGGCGTGGCCGAGGCCATCGCGGCGGGCCTGACGCAGGTCTGGCCTGAGGCGACGCTGGTCAAGTGCCCCATGGCCGACGGCGGCGAGGGGACGGTGGAGTCGATCCTGGCCGCCTGCGAAGGCGAGCTGCGCCGCACCCAGGTGCGCGGCCCGTTGGGGGTGCCGGTCGACGCCGCCTGGGGTTGGCTTTCGCACAGCCGCACCGCGATCATCGAAATGGCCGAGGCCAGCGGCCTGCAATTGGTGCCGCCTGGGCAGCGCGACGCCTGCGTCAGCAGCACGTTCGGCACCGGTGAGCTGATCCGCGCGGCGTTGGACGCCGGGGCGCAGCGGGTGATCCTGGCCATCGGCGGCAGCGCCACTAACGATGGCGGCGCCGGGGCGATGCAGGCGTTGGGCGTGAACCTGCGAGATGCCCAAGGGCAAGCGCTGGCGCCGGGCGGCCTCGCCCTGGCGCAGTTGGCGCAACTGGAGCTCGACGGGCTGGACCCGCGCCTGGCGCAGGTGCGTTTCGACATCGCCGCCGATGTCAACAACCCGCTGTGCGGCCCCCACGGCGCCTCGGCGATCTTCGGCCCGCAGAAGGGCGCCTCGCCGGCACAGGTGCAACAGCTGGATCAGGCCCTCGGGCATTTTGCCGACCTCTGTGCCCAGGCGCTGGGCAAGGATGTGCGCGACGAGCCCGGCAGCGGCGCGGCGGGCGGCCTGGGGTTTGCGGCCAAGGCGTTTCTCGGTGCGCGCTTCCAGGCGGGCGTCGAGGTCGTGGCGGAACTGGTGGGCCTGGCGGACGCCGTGCAGGGCGCGGATCTGGTCATCACCGGGGAAGGGCGCTTCGATGCCCAGACCCTGCGCGGCAAGACGCCGTTCGGCGTGGCGCGCATCGCCAGCCAGCGCGGCGTGCCGGTGATCGTCATCGCCGGCACCTTGGGCGAGGGCTATCAGGCCCTCTACGACCACGGCATCGACGCCGCCTTCGCCGTGACCGGCGGGCCGATGCCGCTGGAGCAAGCCTGCGCCGAAGCGCCGCGCCTGCTGCGCGAGCGGGCCTGCGACATCGCCAGGGTGTGGCGACTGGCCAAGCGCAACGCCTGACCAGAGCACCCCAGGGGTGAGGGAGCTGCTCCCGCTGAGTTGCCCGGCGCCCCTCTCATCGAGGTGAGTGCTGCGCGGTCGGACAACTCCCTCACGGCAGGCGGTGTTTCATCGCTGCAACACCTTGAAAAATATTTCATCCTCGCCCGAAAAAATCCTCAAGCCTGGCCGATACAGCGGTCAGGCGCACAAAGACTCCTTCGAACAGTGGCGCCGCACCGGATCCGACCACGGGCCAGTGATAAGCGCAAGGACGCTCGCCGTTACCCTCATTCGAGAGTGCTCCTATGTCTTTGCGTAATCTGAATATCGCGCCCCGTGCCTTCTTAGGTTTTGCCTTCATTGCCCTGCTGGTGGTCGTGCTCGGCGTATTCGCCGTCAACCGCATGTCGATCATCCGCCAGGCCTCCATCGACATGGAAACCACGCAACTGCCCAGCGTGACCCAACTGGCCGTGGTGACGGAAAACGTCCTGCGCCTGCGCATCCTGTCGTTCCGCATCCTGGTCAACCGCGAGCCGGCCGGCCTGCAAGAGGCCCAGACCCGCATCGGCGTGCTGGTCGAGAAAGTGCGCACCGCCCAGGCCGCCTACGCGGCATTGCCGGCCGGCGCCGAAGAGCGCGCGTTGTATCAGTCGTTCGCGAACACCCTGGACAGCTACCTGCAAGCGCAGAACCAGATGCTGGATCTGTCGCGCCAGGACAAAGTCGACGAGATGCGCACCCTGATCAACACCAAGATCAAGGACGGCACCGACCTGATGGGCGAGCAGCTCAACAAACTGATCGCGATCAACGCCGCCGATGCGAAGACCGCCTCGACCCAGGCCGGCGAGCATTACGACAGCGCCATCACCGGGATCGTCGTCGTCGCGCTGATCGCGGCCGTGGCCACCGTGCTGTTGGCCCTGCTGCTGACCCGCAGCATCGTCACCCCGCTGAACCGGGCGGTGACGGCGGCGCAGACCATCGCCGGCGGCAACCTGACCAAAGCCATCGAGGTCGACGGCAAGGATGAACCGGCGCGCCTGCTCGAAGCGCTGGCGCAGATGCAGGCCAACCTGCGCAAGACCATCGAACAGATCGCCGGCTCCGCCACGCAGTTGGGCGCCGCCGCCGAAGAGCTCAGCGCGGTGACCGAAGAGGCCTCCCGCGGCCTGCAGCAGCAGAACGATGAAATCGAACAGGCCGCCACCGCCGTCAACGAAATGACCGCAGCGGTGGAAGAAGTGGCGCGCAACGCGGTGTCCACCTCCGAAGCCTCGAACCAGTCCACCCACGCCGCCCGTGAAGGCCGCGACCAAGTGGTGAAAACCGTCGACGCGATCCAGACCATGACCCACGACGTGCAGAACACCGCGCAGATGATCGAAGGCCTGGCCGCCCAGGGCCGTGACATCGGCAAGGTGCTGGACGTGATCCGCGCCATCGCCGAACAGACCAACCTGCTGGCGCTCAACGCCGCCATCGAAGCGGCCCGTGCCGGCGAGGCCGGACGCGGCTTTGCGGTGGTGGCGGACGAAGTGCGGGCCCTGGCCCACCGCACCGCGCAATCGACCCAGGAAATCGAGAAAATGGTCGCCGGCATCCAGAACGGCACCGGCGAGGCGGTCGAGTCGATGCAGCAGAGCAACCAGCGCACCCAGTCCACCCTGGAAATGGCCCGCGCCGCCGGCATCGCCCTGGAGCAGATCACCCAGTCGATCCATCAGATCAACGAACGCAACCTGGTCATCGCCAGCGCGTCGGAAGAGCAGGCGCAAGTCTCGCGGGAAGTGGACCGCAACCTGGTCAACATCCGCGACCTGGCCACCCAGTCGGCCGCCGGGGCCAACCAGACCAGCGCCGCGACCCACGAACTGTCGCGTCTGGCGGTGGATTTGAACGCCATGGTGGCGCGTTTCGTGATTTGAGATACGGTGAAGGCTGGAGACCGCGCAACCAGGAGACGTACATGCGCTATTCAGCCTTGACCCAACGGATCGCCGGGGAGGGAGCAGCGGCCTGGCGGATTCACGACCGAGCGCTGGAGTTGCGCGCCGAAGGCGTCGATGTCCTGCTGCTGACCGTGGGCGATCCGGATTTCGACACGCCGCTGCCGATCATCCACGGCGCCATCGACAGCCTGCTGGCCGGCGATACGCACTACTCGGAGGTGCGCGGCCAGCATGCCCTGCGCAGCCTGATCGCCCGGCGCCACCAGCGGCGCAGCGGTCAGGCGGTGGACGCCGACCATGTGATCGTCATGCCCGGCGCGCAATGCGCCGTGTATTCGGTGGCGCAGTGCCTGCTGGATCCGGGCGACGAGGTGATCGTCGCCGAACCGATGTACGTCACCTACGAAGGCGTGTTCGGCGCTTGCGGGGCGACGGTGGTGCCGGTGCCGGTGCGGCCTGAGAACGGCTTTCGTGTCGACCCGGCGGACGTCGCGGCGCGGATCACCGCCAAGACCCGCGCCATGTTGCTCAACAGTCCCAACAATCCTTCGGGCGCCAGCCTGCCGCTGCTGATCTGGCAAGAGTTGGCGGCGCTGTGCATCCGTCATGACCTGTGGCTGATCAGCGACGAGGTGTACAGCGATCTTTTGTACGAGGGCGAGCATGTCAGCCCGGCGAGCCTGCCGGGCATGGCCGAACGCACGGCGACGGTCAACAGCCTGTCCAAGTCCCACGCCATGACCGGCTGGCGCATCGGCTGGATGATCGGGCCCAAGACCTTGGCCGAGCATTTGGTGAACCTGTCCTTGAGCATGCTGTTCGGCCTGCCGGACTTCGTGCAGAAAGCGGCGCAGGTGGCGCTGGAGAAAGACCTGCCGGAGGTGACCCGGATGCGCGAGGAATACCGCCTGCGGCGGGACCTGGTGTGCGACCGTCTGCGCGGTTGCCCGGGCCTGCACCCGGTGCGCCCGGACGGCGGGATGTTCGTGATGGTCGATGTGCGCCAGACCGGGCTCGGCGCCCAGGCGTTCGCCGAGCGGCTGCTGGAGGGTTACGGGGTGTCGGTGCTCGCCGGAGAGGCCTTCGGGCCCAGTGCGGCGGGGCACATCCGCATCGGGCTGGTGGTGGACCGGGTGAAACTGGCCGATGCCTGCGCGCGGATTGCGCTGTGCGCGGCGCAGCTGTTGCAGGCGCGTACGGCCTGACAGTCATGTGCTGTCTGTGTCGGCCCTATCGCTGGCAAGCCAGCTCCCACAGGTTTTTGGTGTGGCCTCAGATGCTGCTTACAGCCGCGATGCCTGTGGGAGCCAGCCTGCTGGCGATGGCGGCAGTGAAGACGCCGCAGGGCGGGATCCCTCACCCTTCGGGTGACAGGCACAGCAGCCCTCAAGCCTGCCAGGCCGAGGGATTCACCAGGTTTGCAGGCTTCTCTCCCCTCAGCGCCGCCAGTAGGTTGTCCACTGCGCACCGGGCCATGGCCTCGCGGGTTTCGTGGGTGGCCGAGCCCATGTGCGGCGTCGCCACCACGTTGCTCAACTGCAGCAGCGGCGAATCGTGGCTCAGCGGCTCACGTTCGAACACGTCCAGCCCCGCGGCGCGGATGCGCTTGTGGCGCAGGGCTTCGATCAGCGCCGCTTCGTCCACCACCTTGCCCCGGGCGATGTTGATGAAGATGCTCTCGGGGCGCATCAGCGCGAACTGCTCGGCGCCGATCAGGCCTTCGGTCTGCGCGGTGAGCGGCAGGGTCAGGCAGATGAAGTCGGCTTCCCGCAACAGCGCCTCAAGGCTGCGGTATTGCGCGTCGAAGCGCTGCTCCACCGCCGGCTTGCGCGACTGGCTGTGGTAGAGCACCGGCATGCCGAAGCCGAAATGCCCGCGCTGGGCCAGCGCCTCGCCGATCCGGCCCATGCCGATGATGCCCAGGGTCTTGCCGTGCACATCGGTGCCGAAATGCGCAGGGCCGAGGCTGCGGTGCCAATGGCCGCCGCGCACCATGTTCGCCAGTTCCACCACGCGCCGGGCCGTGGCCAGGATCAGGGCGAAACCGGTGTCGGCGGTGGTTTCGGTGAGCACGTCCGGGGTGTTGCTCAACAGGATCCGGCGGCGGGTCAGGTAGTCGATGTCGTAGTTGTCGACGCCCACCGACACGCTCGACACCGCCTCCAGGCGCGGCGCCCGGTCGAGCAGCGCCGCGTCCAGTCTCAGGCTGGCGCCGAGCAGGCCATGGGCGCCGGGCAGGGCGTCGCGCAGCTTCATCAGGCCATCGGCGTCGAGGGTGTCGATCAGCGTCACGTCCACGTGCTCATGCAGCCGGGCCATCAGCGGCGGCGACAGTTTCTTGTACAGCACAACCTGCTTTTTCATCGCGTTCATCTCTCTTTCGAATCAGGAATGGGCCGGCAACGGACGTCGCGCCGCAGGCCTGGGCGTCACCCGGTCGCTGGCGCCGGGGTTGAGGAATGCCGTCAGCAGTACCGACAGCAGCAGCGCGCCGCTCATCAGCAAGTACGAAGCGCCGGGCGAGCCGGTGGAGCCGTTGAGGTAGCCGACCAGGTAGGAGCCGCCGAACGAGCCGAGGGCGCCCATGCTGTTGATCAGTGCCATGGCGCCGCCGGCGACGTTGGCCGGCAGGATCTCCGGCACGATGGCGAAGAACGGCCCGTAAGGCGCGTACATGCAGGCCCCGGCGATCACCAGCAAGGTGTAGGACCACCAGAAATGCTCGGCGCCCAGGGCGTAGGAGCCGTAGAACGCCACTGAGGCGATCAGCAGCGGCGGCCAGACGAAACGCTTGCGCTTTTGCAGCTTGTCCGAGCCCCACGACACCAGCAGCATGCCGACCACCGCCGCCAGGTACGGCAGCGCCGACAGCCAGCCGGCCTCGACCATGTCCATCTGCGCGCCGGCCTTGAGGATCGACGGCAGCCACAGCACGAACCCGTAGACGCCGATGCTCCAGCAGAAGAACTGCAGCGCCAGGATGATCACCTTCGGCGAGCGGAACGCTTCGGCGTAGTTCTTCACCGCTTTGATGCCGACCTGCTCGGCGGCCAGGGCGCTTTCCAGGTCGCGCTTCTCGCCGTCGCTCAGCCAGCTGGCCTGGGCCGGACGGTCATCCGCCAGCCGCCACCAGATGAACGCCCAGAGCACCGCCGGCAGGCCTTCGATGATGAACATCCAGCGCCAGCTGAAATGCTGCACCAGATAGCCCGACACCACCGACATCCACAGCATCGTCACCGGGTTGCCGAGGATCAGGAAGGTGTTGGCCCGGGAGCGCTCGGCGCGGGTGAACCAGTGGCAGAGGTAGACCAGCATCGCCGGCATCACCGCGGCCTCGACCACGCCGAGCATGAAGCGGATCACGATCAGCCAGTAGGCGTTGGAGACCACCCCGGTGAGAGTGGCGAGGCCGCCCCAGAGGATCAGGCTGACGAAGATGAGTTTCTTCACGCTGTGCTTCTGCGCATAGATCGCGCCCGGCACCTGGAAGAAGAAATAGCCGAGGAAGAACAGCGCGCCGAGCAGGGACGACAGGCCCGGTGTGATCATCAGGTCCGCGGCCATGCCGGAGGCGGCGGCGAAGCCGTAGTTGGCGCGGTCCAGGTAGGCCAGGCTGTATGTGATGAACACGATGGGCATGATGTACCACCAGCGGCGGGCGGCGAGGGTTGCGGTTTTCATGGGTCTTGCTCCTGAGCTTGTTGTTTTTGTCGCAGCAGGTTCAATGGGTGGTTTGTCTGTCAGGGCCTCATCGCTGGCAAGCCAGCTCCCACAGGATCTGCGGTGTACACAAAATCTGTGGAAGCTGGCTTGCCAGCGATGGCGGCCTCAAATTCGGCGCACAGTTCAGCCCGGGTCGGCAGCCCCTCCATGTCGCCACGGCTCTGCACCGCACGGCTGCCGATCCAGTTGGCGCGCCTGACCGCCTCGGCGAAGCTCTGGTGCTCAAGCAAGGCACTGATCATCCCGACGGCGAACCCGTCGCCGGCGCCGACCGTATCGACCACCGTCGCCACCGGCACGCCGGCCACAAAGCCTTGATCCAGTTGCGTGCGGTAATAGGCGCCTTGGGGCCCGAGCTTGATCGCCACCGCTTCGGCGCCCCGGTCGAGGTAGAACGCGGCGATGTCCGCCGGGTCGTCGAACCCGGTGAGCAGACGGCCTTCGGCCAGGCCCGGCAGCACCCAGTGGGCGAGGGCGGCGAGACGGTTGATCTCGGTGACCATCTCCCGTTCGCTGCCCCACAGGCTCGGGCGCAGGTTGGGGTCGAACGACACGCTGCGCCCGGCCTGGCGCATGCGCGTCATCAGGTCATGGGACATGGCCCGGGCCGAGGCCGACAGCGCCGGCGGAATGCCGGTGGCGTGCAGGTGCCGGGCATTGAGCAGCTCTGCCGCGATCGCTTCGGGCGACAGATGGCTGGCCGCCGAGCCCCGGCGAAAGTACTCGACCTGCGGGTCGCTGCCGTCGTCGCTGCGGGACTTGAGCTGGAAACCGGTGGGGTGTGCCGGATCCACCGCCACATGGCTGCAGTCCAGGCCCTCCCGCGCCAGGGATTCGACGACGAAGCGGCCCAGGGAATCGGCGCCGACCCGGCTCAGCCACGCCACATTGAACCCCAGCCGGGACAGGCCGATGGCGACGTTGCTGTCGGCCCCGGCGATGCGCTTGTGGAACTGGCCCACCGACGCCAGGTCGCCGCTGTGTTCGGCGACGAACATCGCCATGGTTTCGCCGAACGAAAGAATGTCGATCTCAGGCATGGGCAGGCTCCAGGCAGGATTGGCCGAGGCGGGCGAGGGCGGCGACGTGGTCGCGGGTGAGCTGCACCAGGTCGTCGCCTTGCAGCGGGTATTCGGCGGCGCGCATGACGCCTTGATCCATGTGCCGCAGCAGTTGTTCCCAGTGATGCAGGTCGTTGGCGACGGGCGGCACGGCGACGAGCTTGCCGTCGGCGCGGCGGGCCACGGCCTTGCAGTGCACGTAGCCGACCTGCCTGCCCAGTACGCGTGCGGCCTGGACGGCGGACTCGCCTTGCCACTGCCAGTTGCCGATGTCGAAGGTCATGCGCACCGGCAGTGCGTGATGCTCGACGGCGGCGAAGAAGCGCTGGAACGGCTCGATGCGGCCGCCGTGCGGGGTCTGGTCGTTCTCCACCAGCAGCCGCACAGGGCTTTGGCTCAAGCAGTGGGCCAGCGCGCTGAAATCGTGGCCGTCGGCGAAGTGGCCCAGCGAGACTTTCAACCAACGGGCGCCGAAGGCCTCGGCGTTTTGCAGGGCGGTGTCCAGTTGCGGGTTCGGTAAGGCCTGGCCGGCGCGCCACAGTTCGGTCGGCGACGAATAGATGCTTTGCAGCCGTGCCGCTGCGCTGGCCTGTGCGAGTTGTGCGGGCACCTCACCGGTGAGCAATTCCTCGCGCCATTCGATGCGGCTGGCGCCGGCGGCGGTCAGCACATCGATGAAGAAGCCTTGGCCCCGTTGGCGCACCAGGTCGGCGCCGTAGCTGGACAGGCTGATGGAAACGGCAGGTTCATTCATTGTTGTTGTCCTCTGAAACCGGTTTCATTCTTGTTCAAAAAAAAGGTTGCGGTGGGCTTATGGAGCTCTGCGCGGGCCAGTCGAATCGTCGCCTGTCGGAGTGTCTTGAAGATGCCGTGCGGCGCCAGGACGGCCGCCATCGCCAGCAGGCTGGCTCCCACAAGGGATCCGGCTCGCCAGCAGGATCCCGGTACACCCCAAAAATCTGTGGGAGGCTGGCTCCCACAAGGGATTCCGGTTACCCGCAGGATCCCGGCACACCCCAAAACCTGTGGGAGCTTGCCTGCAAGCGATGAGGCCCAATCAGTCACCACAAACCCCACAGGTCGATCCGCGCTCAATCAGCACCGGCGCAAAATCCACCACCCGCGCCGCCTCGTCATCTCCCCGCAAGCGCTTGAGCAGGCATTCGAACGCTCGGGCGCCGATGTCCGCCGTCGGCTGGGCGAGGGCGGTGATGCCGCTGCCCACCAGCGGATACCAGTCCAGGTCATCCAGCGCGATTAGCCCGGCGTCCTCGAACAGCCGGCTGCCGATCTCGCGCAGGGCACGGGTGCAGGCCAGCGCCGCCACACCGTTGGCGCAGAACAGCGCCTTGGGCCCGGCACCGGGTTGGTTCAAAAAGGTTTGCAGGTCGGCGGCGAGGGTTTCGCCGGTCTCCAGCACCGCGCCGCTCAGGCCGCTTCGCTGGCCGATCTGCTGCTGGAAGCTTGCGACCCGCTCGATCCGCGAACTGGTGCCGTCGAAGGGTTCGGTCACCAGCAGCAGATCGCGGTAGCCACGCTGCTCAAGGTGTTCCAGCGCCATTTGCACCGCGCGGGGGTTGTCCAGCCCGACCATGTCGCTGTCCAGCCCTTCGACCTTGCGGTCCACCAGCACCAGCGGCATTTCCCGTTTCAGCTCATGCAGTTCGTCCCGGTGATGGCCGAGGGTGTTCACGATCAGGCCTTCGATGTTGTAAGAGCGCAGCAGCGCCAGGTGCTGGCGTTCCTGTTCGTCGTCGCGGTCGGTGTTGCACACCACCAGGCTGTAGCCGTACCGGCGGCAGGCGGTTTCCACCCCGTGCATGACGGCGATCGAGTAAGGGTTGCGGATGTCGGCCACCAGCATGCCGATCAGGCGGGTGCGCCCGCGTTTCAGGCCTCGGGCCATCTGGTTGGGGCGGTAGCCCAGTTCGGCGATCGCCCGCTCGATGCGTTCGGCGGTGGCCTCGGAGAGTAGGGCGCGGTCGTCGCCGATGAAGCGCGAGACGCTGGCCTTGGACACGCCGGCGTGCTCGGCGACGTCGAGCATGGTCACGCGGCTGCGCTGGGCGGCGGAGAAGTCGTTCACGGGGTTGAGCCTTATTGTTGTAGGTGTTGAAACCGGTTTCAGAAAACACCATCCAGCGAAAGCCGTCAAGGGCACCGTTGGAGAGCGGGGCTGCATCGAACGACGAACGGTAGCAAGACCTGTCAGATATGACAGTAGGCAACCTCTCGGCCGGGGCGCTTAATCGACTCATCAACTTTTCCCGGAACACCTGAAGCAAGAGCGCTGCTTCAGGAGAGGATCTTGACATGCCCACACTCAAGAACCAGATAACAGCGGCCCCATTGACGATAGACGGGGTCAGCGAACTGGATCCGGACGGCCATATTCCGAGAGATGTTTTGATCGCCGGCACGATCGGCAGAATACCTCGGTGGCCCAACTTTCCGGCCGACCCCGACGACTTCACGATCCTCCGTGTCTATTGGCGGCAAGACGGTGCGACGGACGAAATATTTACCGCTACTTATACCCAGGCGGATGACCGGCCGGAGTTCACCTTTCCGATCACTCCTGAACAAATGAGTGTCGACGGAACGGCGGTCATCTATTACGAACTGGAGGGGTTCAATGGCAATCTGGATCCCTCACCCGAGCGTAAGTTGACGATCGACCATGAGTTGGCACCCACCCTCAGGGCGCCTGAGTTTCCTGACGTCAACTTCTATGGCTACATCAATTGCAGTTCTGCGCCGCCGGTCTGGGAAAGGATCCGGGTCAAGATCCTGAGCGAGCCGGTGTTCCTCAACGGAGACGAATGCGTCCTGCAATGGCAGGGGTTCGATTCTCTCAACGGATCTCCGCCGGCATTGACGCCGGTGCACGAATTCAGAAGAACCCTGAGCCCTGCTGATGTCAGCAACGGCTTCGTCATCGACATTCCGTTCGATCCCTATGTCCGGCCCATGGTGGACAACGATTCGGCCCTCGCTCAATACACCCTTTTTCGTGCAGGTGTCTCCTTCCGCAAATCCCGCAAGGGGCTGGTCAAGATCGACCGCACATTGCCGGGATCTCCGCCTTGTGGGGGTGAGCCCTGAATGATTCCGATGTTTTACCCATGGCTGCATCTGTTTGTGAGGTGGTTGTTCAATATCGCTCAACGTGGAGAACATGAAATGACCGTACAAAACATTATCGGTAAAGGCGCAAGGTTGACATTGCAGGAAATCGGCGAACGTGCTCGCTTGTCCTTGCGCACATCTGGACAGGTTTCCGGCGTACTGCTGGAAAAGCCCGAAGTGGTGGGAAAGATTGTCGATGACCTGATCCCCAAGACCATTTTGGACTCCGGAGACCTGATCATTCGATTTCACACCAACACGATCCTGGATCCACAGGATAATGACGAGTATGAGCTTTGGCAGCGCAAAGGGCCTTCAGATGCACCAGAAATGGTGGCCGACGGTAACCTGGGCCAAGCCGCAGGTCGCCCGGCGACGGTGGACATTGAAGTGCCCACAGTCGCTCTTGTGGACGACGATCTGGCGCAGGCTTCAACGTTGTGGGAGTTTGAACTGGTTGTGTATAGGGGGGATAACGGCAACCCGGACAGCTCGGACTGGTTCCCTGTCCAGATCGACCGTAACGCTCCGGAGCAAGATAAGGCGTCAGGTCAGAAGTTCAAGCCGGAGACCGCCACGCTCATCAACCTGCCGGCGCCCGGCATCATTGATGATGAGTGGCTGAGCACCCACGACTCGCTTGATATCGACGTCAATATCTCTTATCAGTTCTATCGTCCGGATGACACCATCATTGTCTATCTCTCGACCAACTATGGTGTGGGGATGCCGGTATTTGAGCAGACGCTGTCAAACAGTTCCGTTGCCATTCCGACGGACGACATCCCGCAATTGGATGGACAGTACTTTCTCTGGTACGAATTGCGCGACATCGTAGGCAATGTCAGCGACCCCTCACTTGCCAGAGGCTTGCGAGTGTCTCGCCGTCCGGCACCGGTACTGTTGGATTGTGTGTTTCCGAAAGGGATCCTGCCGGATGTGATCGACCTGGCGGACCTGGAAACCCCTGTGTTCCTGGAAGTTCCCTACTCCACAAACGGGCAGCAGACGGACCGGATCACCCCGACCGTCAGCAATGGAACACTGGATGTGCCGTTGGGCAGCAAAGCCTTGGGGATCGGACCGGCCAATCTGCAATTCACTCTCAGCAACAGCCGGTTGCTGGCGCTCTGGAACAATGCGACGGCTGAAGTGCCCATCACCGGCACCTATGTCTTCACCCGCGGCGTTCAACCCCCGCAGGATTCAAGGTCGACTTCGTCCGCGCTTGACTTCACGTACAGGGGGCCCATCAACCCCATTTTCCCGGGACGGGAAAACCCGAACATGGTGAGGGTCACGGTCGTCGGCAAATCCGGTACGCCCAATCACATCACGGAAGACGATCGTCTGGACGTGGTGACCATCAGCACGCCGATGGTGGCGGCCCCCAACCCTTGGGTACCGCTGGGAGACGAGACAGCGAAACTCTGGTTCGACGGCAAAGAGGTGCACAGCGAACTGCTGACGGCCGGCACCGTGACCGTACTGACCGCGCCCATTCCGGCGGCGGTGATCGAGGCGGCCGTACCCGGCAAGAAAATCGCCTACTGGACGATCGAGGAAACGGGCGGCCGCAATGTGATGAAGTCATTCGACACCGAAGTCCAGCTCGACGCCGTCCGGCTTATCTTGCCGAAACCGACGGTGCGGCTCTTCAACGGCTTTGTGTCTTGCCGTTATCTCACCCGGCCTGACTTCCAGTTGCCGGTGACAGTGCCGATTCACCCCACCGCGATGCCGGTCGGAACCGTAGTCACATTGCGATCCATCGGCACGACCGACAGCCAGGGATTGATGCCGATTCCGGGCACAGACTTTGCCGACACTTACACGATCACCGGGGCGGAAGCCGATGGCGTGTTCATCCAGAACATTCAGCCATACCTGACAAAACTCAAACCCATTCAGCCTCCGGCCAGTTCCAGTCTACCCAACGGTTACATCAAGATCTGGTACGAAATCACGGTTGCAGGCGCACCGCTGCCGTCGATGGAGTTCCTGAACGAAGTGTCGCTGCTCAATGCCAGTAACAACTATTGCGAGGGGACACCGACCGACTGAAGGCGTTGATGAATGCCGAAGAGAATTCTCTTCGGCATTGTTGATTCAACTGCGTGTACAGACCTTTCCCGCATAGCTGCCGGATAAGTCCTACATATCTTCCTACTACGGAACTGTAATTTACGCGCCGTCTTGGGCGTGGGAGCTATGCCCGCGAATTCAGCTCCGTGCTCCTGCGGGAGCCATTCAAGGGAATTTCTTATGTTGTCATCTTGTATTGATGCGAAGTCCGGCCTCAGGAGGCTGATCAGTCTTTCATCACTGTCCCTCTTGTGGCTCCCCGATCTTTCCTCTGCCGGTACATTGGTCGGTGGGAGTCAGACCCTCACCAACGGCGCACCTGTGGAAGCATGGACACTTTCCCAAGGCGCAACATTGAACGTTGAGCAGGCGCAGACGCTGGGCATCAACGCATCGCATTCCACCCTGAATGCGACCGGTGCGACAACCCAGCAGATTTCCGTCAGCCAGGGTTCAGTGGTCAACCTCAGCGACTCGACCGTCAACGGCGGGAATGCCCGGGCCGGTGTGGAAATCATCAACAGCACCGGCACCATCAATGCCAGCACCGTCACAGGCAACCGCCTGGGCCTGCAGGCGGCCCGCAATGTCAGTACCGCCAGCGGCTCTTCGATCAGCGTGACGGACAGCCGGATCACCGGCGCTTCGGGCGGTGCGCGCGCCACAGCGTTCAGCAGCCTCGATTTTTCCAGCTCCCGAGTGGAAGGCACCGGTGCCGGCAGTGCCGGCGTGTCCCTGTTGAGCGGCAGTGCCTCGGCCCGCAACGGAACGCAAATCGTCGGTGGCCAGAACGGCGTGACCCTCGGTCTCGAAGGCGCAGGCCTGCCTGCCAGCCAATTGACGTTGGACGGGGCGAGCGTCGAGGGCAAGAGCGGTTCTGCGGTGTTGGTCGACAACAACGGTCGTGCCGCACCGGTCACACGCATCGATGTGCTTGACGGCTCCACATTGACGGGCGGCAACGGGATCGCCGTGGAGGTCAAGGGCGCCGCCGATGCCGCGATCAACGTGGAACGCAGCGACCTCGTCGGCAATGTTCAGGTGAGCGACGGCAGTGTGGCTGCACTGACCCTCACTCAAGGATCGCTGACCGGCAACGTGACAGGAGACGCCTCAAGCGCCGTATCGGTCGGGCTGCAGCAGGGCTCGCAACTCAAGGGTGTCATGACCGATGTCGCCAAGGTAGACATCGGTGGGCAATCCCGTTGGGCACTGACAGGCGACAGCAAGGTCGGTGACCTGAACCTCGATGGAGGGACCGTCAAGCTGGGTTCGGACGACGGGTTCCATCAGTTGAACGTGAACAACTTGTCCGGCAACGGCCTGTTTGAAATGAGCGTGGATTTTGCGACCCTTCAATCGGACGTCCTCAATGTCACCGGTGTTGCGACAGGCAACCATCAACTGTTGATCGCCAGCACCGGCACCGAACCTCCCAGCGGCCAGCCCGTCACGGTCGTTCACACCGCAGGCGGGGATGCGGCGTTCTCTCTTGCCAATGCCGACGGCAAAGTCGATCTCGGCGCGTTTTCCTATGGGTTGAAGGCGGACGAGAGCCGCAACAACTGGTTCCTGGATCCGTCCGGGCGCACGGTCAGCCCCTCGACCCGCACCGTCATGGCCTTGTTCAACACCGCGCCGACGGTATGGTACGGCGAGCTGACGTCGTTGCGCAGCCGCATGGGGGAAGTGCGCTTCAATCAGGAAAAGTCCGGGGCATGGGCGAGGGCCTACGGCAACAAATACAACGTCAATGACGCGTTCGGGGACGGCTACCGACAGACCCAGCAGGGATTCACGTTGGGGGCGGACGCACCGTTGCACTTTTCCGACGGGCAATGGCTGTTGGGCGTGATGGCCGGCTACAGCACATCCGACCTCAATCTGCACACGGGCAGCAGCGGCACGATCAAAAGCTATTACGCCGGGACCTACCTGACCTGGTTGGATGAAGCGAGCGGTTACTACGTCGACAGCGTGTTGAAGGTCAACCGGTTCCGCAACGATGCCAAGGCCGGCCTGAGCGACGGGACGCGCGCCAAGGGCGATTACGACAACAGCGCTGTGGGCGGATCGGTGGAAGTGGGGCGGCACATCAAGCTGGACGACGGCTACTTCATCGAACCGTTCACCCAGTGGTCGGCCGTGGTGATCCAGGGCAGGGACTTCGACCTGAACAACGGACTGCGGGCCGAAGGGGACCGCACCCGTTCATTGCTCGGTAAGGCTGGCGCCACGGCAGGGCGCAAGATGCAGTTGAGTGACGGCACGCAGGTTCAGCCCTACGTGCGCGCGGCGTTGGTGCATGAGTTCTCCAGAAACAACGAAGTCAAAGTCAACAACAATGCCTTCGACAATGACCTTTCCGGTTCGCGTGCCGAAGTGGGAGCCGGCATCGCCGTCAATTTGTCGGAGCGTTGGCAGGCCCATGCGGAAGTCGACTACATGAATGGAAGCAACATCGAAATGCCCATCGGCGGCACGTTGGGCGTTCAGTTCAAATGGTAGGGGCATGACGCGGATCAGCGTTTGAACCTGACGCAAAAAAAGGCCCCGATCTGAGTCGGGGCCTTTTATTCAGGCTCAGTGGCCTAGCACCGTATCAAACTCACCTTTGGACAGAAAGCTGTGACCACTGTTGTCGGCCTTATCGATATGGGCATTGAAAGTGCCGATGAAATGGAGGGTTTGCGGATCAAGACTGTATTGGATGTTTCCCGACCTGGCTTTCTGCAAGGTCGGGTGATCCGGGTCGCTGTAGTCGTTGAAGAACAAACCGACTTCACCCTCAACGTCATTTTCGGTAATTTTTCCGATGGCCTGATCGATGCTTTTGGAAAACACGATGGTGAAGCTTTTGGCGGCATCGCCATTGAACTCAGTGGCGATGACGACCCAAAGGTCACCGCGGCCGGGTGAGTTCGAGCTTTGGATTTCCGTGAGCGTGGCTGAGAACTCCGAGCCGTCTTCCAGGATCGCAGTGAAGACTTCCAGCGGGTCAGTGTCGGTCACTTTCAGGGCTGAACTGTTCATGAATCATCTCCGTAGGGTTAAACGAATGATCCATGCACTGCGGTAGGCCAGCGGGGCATGGATAGAGTCATGCAAGAACCAATGTTGGTGCTCGTGTACTGGCACTTATGACATGTGCACGGCGCACCGCCTTCAGTGTTCAGTACACGGTTTTCACCACTCGTGCGAGTTGGGTTGTGTGTTGCACGAGTGCGGGGTCAGCATAATGGAGCGAGAACACCTGAGTAACTGTCAGAGTTGACAGGTGTGTCTATATACAGGCGGTCCCTGTGCAGATCAGCCAAACAACCCCGCCGCAATGTTGATCGAGAACCCCAGGATCGCCGTATTGAACACAAACCCGATCAACGACTGCGCCAGCACGATCTTGCGCAGCTCGCGGGTGGCGACGCCGACGTCGGAAGTCTGCACCGCGACGCCGATGGTGAACGAGAAGTACAGGAAGTCCCAGTAGTTGGGCGTGGTCAGGCCTTCGGCGAAGCGCAGGGCCGGTTCCTGACCGTCCCAGGTGTAATAGAGGCGGGCGTAGTGCACGCTGAAGATCACCCCGATCAGCAGCCAGGAGCCGATCACCGTCAGCGCGGTGAAACCGTAGTGCAGCAGCTTGCGGGTGGTTTCCAGGTCCTTGCTGCCGACCAGTTCGAAGGTGATGGTGGCGAGGCTGGCCAGGGCGGCGATGCTCACCATCAGCAGGACGAGGCCGGCATTCTCGTCTTCCATTTCCGCGATGCGTTTGACGTCCGGGGCCTTGGCCCGGGCGGTGAGCCAGAGCATCAGCGCAAGGTAAGTCCAGACGCCGGCGTTCCAGCCGATCAGGACCTTGCTGACGAGAGAGGCGTTGGGCGTGAGCAGGCCGACAGCGATGCCGAACAGCGCGGCGGCGGAGAGGCGAGGGTGGGTGCGGGCGAGAAAGCGCATGGGGGCTCGTAGGGTCAGGGTTTGCTGACACCTTAGCTTATTTGGGCTGTGCTCAAGACCCATATTGCCAGGGAGATCCGTGGAAACCGGCTTGCCAAGCGACCGTCGAGTCGATGCAAGGATTGATTGCATTGGCAGGCACCTGCCGCAGGCAGCGGTGGTGGATAGACGCTTAATCAGGACGGCTGTTTCACACTTCTGCGCCTCTGCGTAAAAAAACAGTCACCCGCAGGTGACTGTTTTTTGCTTCGCTGTGTATCTCGTTTGTGCCTTTTCACTTGTGCACTTCGAAATCGCCATGATCGATTACGAGACCGGGATTTGTTTTGGAGTTGTTGAAACGGAATGTTCCCCACATTTTATGAAGCTTTTCGTCGTAGTGAATGATTGCCGATCCCGTCGCCGAAATCATATCTACGACACCTTCGGCCGTTAACTCCAAATATCGTCCGGTGGCTTCGTTATTCCCTTGCGGGTGTTCTCTCAGACCCAAGTTTATAGGCTTGCCATCTTTCGGAATGCTGGGAGGAATTGACATAAGGTAGAGGGCTGTCTGGTCGCCACCGTGGTTCATGACCGCTCTTAAATCAAAGCCTCGCGGGGTCTCCACTAAGGAGAAGGAAGAGTCGGCAACGAAATGTGTTTCTTTGTCATTTTGAGTGATGGTCGCCGTCATCTTTTGTTTTTCTTGTTTCATCTGCGTTCTCCGAGGGCTTAAGCCCTAGCGAGTGCAACCGACAGGATGTCGTCTGCTTGCCCGGAGTCTAAGGATGAAAAAAAATTGAGATAACTGTCAGGGTTGACAGGTGTATCTATATACATGCTGCTGTTCAGTTGAACGGAGTCAAGCAGCCCCACCGCATTTTTGACCGAAAGCCTCAGTGCGTTGTTTGCGGGAGCGACAGTCAGGCTCCCACAGGCTCATTGCCACACACGGGTTGGTAGGGCGGGCTTTGCTCGCGACGGTGTCATGTCAACCGACCTTTCTCGGCACACCGTTTTCGCGAGCCAGTCCGCCCTACAGGGATCAGTGACGGCTGGAGCGCCGCACCAGCTTCATCACCACCACAAAGAACACCGGCACGAAGATGACCGCCAATGTCGCCGTGATCATCCCGCCGATCACCCCGGTGCCGATGGCTTGCTGGCTCGCGGAGCTGGCGCCCGTGGCGATGGCCAGCGGCACCACGCCGAGGATGAACGCCAGTGACGTCATCACGATCGGCCGCAGGCGCATGCGGGCGGCCTGCAGGGTCGCGTCGAGCAGGTCGTGGCCGTCGTCGTACAGGCTCTTGGCGAACTCGATGATCAGGATCGCGTTCTTCGCCGACAGGCCGATGATGGTGATCAGCCCGACCTTGAAGAACACGTCGTTGGGCATCCCGCGCAACGTCACCGCCAGCACCGCGCCGAGCACGCCCAGCGGCACCACCAGCAGCACCGAGGTCGGGATCGACCAGCTCTCGTACAGCGCCGCCAGGCACAGGAACACGATCAGCAGCGACAGCCCGAGCAGGATCGGCGCCTGGCTGCCGGACAACCGTTCCTGCAGCGACAGCCCCGTCCATTCCTGGCCCAGGCCTTTCGGCCCCTGGGCCACCAGCCGCTCGATCTCGGCCATGGCTTCGCCGGTGGTGTGGCCGGGCGAGGGCTCGCCGGAGATGGCGATGGCCGGGTAGCCGTTGTAGCGGGTCAGCTGGGTCGGGCCTTGCGTCCACTTGGCCTGGACGAACGCCGACAGCGGCACCATTTTCCCGGCGTCGTTGCGCACGTGCATCTTCAGCAGGTCGTCGACCTGGCTGCGCCGGTCGCCTTCGGCCTGCACCACCACCCGCTGCATGCGGCCCTGGTTGGGGAAGTCGTTGACGTAGGTCGAGCCCACGGCGCTGGCCAGCACGTTGCTGATGTCGGCGAACGACACGCCCAGCGCGTTGGCCTGCCGGCGGTCGACCTCCAGCTGCACCTGCGGCGCTTCGGCCAGGGCGCTCTCGCGCACGTTCATCAGCACCGGGCTCTTCTCGGCGGCGGCGAGCAGTTCGGTGCGCGCCGCCATCAGCGCGGCGTGGCCGAGGCCGCCGCGGTCCTGCAGGCGGAACTCGAAGCCGCTGGAGGTGCCGAGGCCGTCCACCGGCGGCGGCAGCACGGCGAAGGCCACGGCGTCCTTGACCTGGCTCAGCGCGGCGTTGGCGCGGTCGGCGATGGAGGCGGCCGAGTCGTCGCTGCCGCGCTCGGACCAGTCCTTGAGCGTGGAGAAGGCCAACGCGGCGTTCTGCCCGCTGCCGGAGAAGCTGAAGCCCAGGATCACCACGCTGTCGCTGATGCCCGGCTCGCCGGCATTGTGCGCCTCAAGCTGTTCGGCCACCTGCACCGTGCGGTTCTGGGTCGCGCCCGGCGGCAGCTGGATGTCGGTGATGGTGTAGCCCTGGTCTTCCGTCGGCAGGAACGAAGAGGGCAGCCGCACGAAAAGGACGCCCAGGCCGATCAGCAGCACAACGTAGATCAGCAGGTAGCGCCCGCTGCGCTTGAGGGCGTACCCCACCCAGCCCTGATAGCGCGCCGTCAGCCGTTCGAAGCGGCGGTTGAACCAGCCGAAGAACCCGGCCTTCTCATGGTGTTCGGCCTTGGCGATCGGCTTGAGCAGCGTGGCGCACAGCGCGGGCGTCAGGGTCAGGGCGAGGAACGCCGAGAACAGGATCGAGGTGGCCATCGACAGCGAGAACTGGCGGTAGATCACGCCCACCGAGCCGTGCATGAACGCCATCGGAATGAACACCGCCACCAGCACCAGGGTGATGCCGATGATCGCGCCGGTGATCTGCCCCATCGCCTTGCGGGTGGCTTCCTTGGGCGACAGGCCCTCGGCGGCCATGATCCGCTCGACGTTCTCGACCACCACGATGGCGTCGTCCACCAGGATGCCGATGGCCAGCACCATGCCGAACATGGTCAGCACGTTGATCGAGTACCCCAGCGCCAGCATCGTGGCGAAGGTGCCCATCAGGGCGACCGGCACCACCAGGGTCGGGATCAGCGTGTAGCGCACGTTCTGCAGGAACAGGAACATCACCGCGAACACCAGCAGCATGGCTTCGCCGAGGGTGTAGACCACTTTGGTGATCGAGACCTTCACGAACGGCGAGGTGTCATACGGAATCTTGTACGCGACGCCCGTCGGGAAGTAGCGCGACAGTTCGTCCATCTTCGCCCGGATCAGGGTGGCGGTGTTCAGGGCATTGGCCCCCGGCGACAGCTGCACGCCCACGGCGGTGGACGGCTTGCCGTTGAGGCGGGTGCCGAACTGGTATTCCTGGCTGCCGACCTCCACCCGCGCCACATCGCCGATGCGCACGGTGGAGCCGTCGGGGTTGGCCTTGAGCACGATGTCGGCGAACTCTTCCGGGGTCGACAACTGGCCTTTGACCAACACGGTGGCGGTGATCTCCTGGGCCTTCGGCGCGGGCAGGTCGCCGATGCTGCCGGCGGACACCTGCGCGTTCTGCGCGGCGATGGCGGCATTGACGTCGGCCGGGGTCAGGTTGAAGCCGATCAGCTTCTGCGGGTCGATCCAGATCCGCATCGCCCGCTCGGCGCCGTACAGCTGGGCCTTGCCGACGCCGTCCAGGCGCTTGATCTCGTTCATCACGTTGCGCGCCAGGTAATCGCTGAGCGCCACGTCGTCGAGCTTGCCGTCGCTGGAGGTGAGGGTGATCAGCAGCAGGAAGCCTGCCGACACCTTCTCGACCTGCAAGCCTTGTTGGTTGACCGCTTGCGGCAGGCGCGACTCCACGGCCTTGAGGCGGTTCTGCACGTCCACCTGGGCCAGCTCCGGGTTGGTGCCCGGCTGGAACGTGGCCTTGATGGTGGCGCTGCCCAGGCTGCTTTGCGACTCGAAGTACAGCAGATGGTCGGCGCCGTTGAGCTCTTCCTCGATCAGGCTGACCACGCTTTCGTCGACGGTCTGCGCCGAGGCGCCGGGGTACACGGCGTAGATTTCGATCTGCGGCGGCGCGACGTCCGGGTACTGGGCCACCGGCAACTGCGGAATCGACAGCGCGCCGGCCAGCAGGATGAACAGGGCGACCACCCAGGCGAACACCGGGCGGTCGATAAAGAACTGCGGCATAAAGAGGTGTCCTGCTTACTGCCCGGAGGTCTGGGCGAGTGGAAGAGGGGTGTCGTCGATCTGCACGGTTTCGCCGGGACGGGCGTGCTGCAAGCCTTCGACGATGATGCGGTCGCCCGGCTTGAGGCCGCCGGTGACGATCCAGCGGTCGTTCTGCACCGCGCCGAGCTGCACCGGCTGCTGTGCCACGCGCAGGTGGTCGTCGAGGGTCAGCACCTGGGCGATGCCGGCGCTGTCGCGTTGCACGGCCCGTTGCGGCACGGTGAGGCCTTCGCGGATGACCGCCTGCTCCAGGCGTACGCGCACGAAACTGCCGGGCAACAGATCCAGGTCCGGGTTGGGGAACTCGCTGCGCAGGATGATCTGGCCGGTGCCCGGATCGACGGTGATGTCGGCGAACAGCAGCTTGCCCGGCAACGGGTAGAGGCTGCCGTCGTCCTGGATCAGCGTGGCCTTGACCTGATCCTGGCCGACCTGCTGCAACTGGCCGGAGCGGAAGGCGCGGCGCAGTTCGTTGAGCTCGCGGGTCGACTGGGTGACGTCGGCGTGGATCGGGTTGAGCTGCTGGATCAGTGCCAGCGGCGTGGTTTCGTTCTGGCCGACCAGCGCGCCTTCGGTCACCAGCGCCCGGCCGATGCGTCCGGAGATCGGCGCGGTGACGGTGGCGTAACCCAGATTCAGCTTCGCCCGTTCGACGGCCGCCTTGTTGGCGGCGACCTCGGCGGCGGTCTGCCGTGCGTTGGCCCGGGCGTTGTCGTAGTCCTGGGCGCTGATGGCCTTGTCGCCTATCAACTGGGCGTAGCGCTGCTCTTGCAGCGAAGCCTGGAACGCATTGGCCTCGGCCTTGCGCAGCGCGGCTTCGGCACTGTCCAGGTCAGCCTTGAACGGGGCCGGGTCGATGCGGAACAGCACGTCGCCCTTTTTCACGTCGCTGCCTTCGCGGAAGGTGCGCTGCAGCACCACGCCGGCCACCCGCGCCCGCACTTCGGCGATGCGCGGCGCGGCGATGCGTCCGCTCAGCTCACTGCTCAGCGATAGGGGATGGGCCTTGAGGGTCTCGATCCGCACCGTGGCCGGCGGCGCCTGCTCTTCGCTGTCCGAGGACGCACCACAGGCGCCGAGCGCCAGCGCCGTTGCGATCAGGCCGAGCCCGGCCAGCAGTTTCTTCGACATGTACTACCCCCAATGTTGATGGGCGAATCCTACGGGTAGCGACCGCCGGCAGCGGTGAAGCTTTGTAGGCGCTGTGTGAAATTGTGTAAGGGTTTTAGTCAGGGACGGGTGAGGGCGTATATCCTTTATGCCTTGAATTCTTTTGTGACAGTCAGGCCGCCATCGCGAGCCGGCTCGCTCCTACAACGAACAAAACCTGTGGGAGCGAGCCTGCTCGCGATGGCGGTTGTCCGGTCGCCAGCACTTTCTGGAACACCCCATGCCCAACATCCTCCTGGTCGAAGACGACACCGCCCTCGCCGAACTGATTGCCAGCTACCTGGAGCGCAACGGTTATTCCGTCAGCGTGATCGGCCGCGGCGACCATGTGCGCGAGCGGGCGCGGCTCAGCCCGCCGGACCTGGTGATCCTCGACCTGATGCTGCCGGGCCTCGACGGCCTGCAGGTGTGCCGCCTGCTGCGCGCCGACTCGGCGACGCTGCCGATCCTGATGCTCACGGCCCGCGACGACAGCCACGATCAGGTGCTGGGCCTGGAGATGGGCGCCGACGACTACGTCACCAAACCCTGCGAGCCCCGGGTGCTGTTGGCCCGGGTGCGCACTTTACTGCGTCGCAGCAGCCTGGGCGAGCCGTTGACGGTCAACGACCGGATCGTCATGGGCAACCTGTGCATCGACCTGTCGGAGCGCACCGTGACCTGGCGCGGGCAGGCGGTGGAGCTGTCCAGCGGCGAATACAACCTGCTGGTAGTGCTGGCCCGCCACGCCGGCGAAGTGCTGAGCCGCGACCAGATCCTGCAGCGCCTGCGCGGCATCGAGTTCAACGGCACCGACCGTTCGGTGGACGTGGCCATCTCCAAGCTGCGGCGCAAGTTCGACGACCACGCCGGCGAGGCGCGCAAGATCAAGACGGTGTGGGGCAAGGGCTACCTGTTCAGCCGTTCCGAGTGGGAATGCTGAGCCGATGTTCAGAATCCTGTTCCGCCTCTATCTGGTGACGATCGTCTCGTTCAGCGCCGCGACCTATCTGATGCCGGACCTGGTGGTGATGGTCTTCCGTGATCGTTTCATCACCTACAACCTGGAATTCTCGCGGGGCTTGCAGTCGCTGATCACCAAGCAGTTCCGCGCTGCGCCGCCGGAGCGCTGGCCGGAGGTCGCGGCCTCGATGGACAAGGACTTCCAGCCGCTGCACATCGTGCTGGCGCGCATCGATGACGCCGATTTCACCGCGCCTGAGCGCGAGCGTCTGCTCAAGGGCGAAAACGTGGTGCGCATCGGCGATTGGGGCTGGCGCACCCTGGCGGTGACGCCGCTCAACGACGAGATGGCGGTGCGAATGGTGGTGCCGCCGGATCCGATGGACGTCAACCTGCTGTACTGGAGCATCAACGTGCTGATCGGCGCGACGATGCTGGCGTGCCTGCTGCTGTGGCTGCGCCCGCACTGGCGCGACCTGGAGCGCCTCAAGCGTACCGCCGAACGGTTCGGCAAGGGCCATCTGAGCGAGCGCACGCAGATCGCCCAAAGCTCGAACATCGGCAGCCTGGCCTACGTGTTCGACACCATGGCCAGCGATATCGAAAGCCTGCTCAACCAGCAGCGCGACCTGCTCAACGCGGTCTCCCATGAATTGCGCACGCCGCTGACCCGCCTGGACTTCGGCCTGGCGCTGGCGCTGTCCGACGACTTGCCGGCGGCCAGCCGCGAGCGCCTGCAAGGGCTGGTTGCGCACATCCGCGAGCTGGATGACCTGGTACTGGAGCTGTTGTCCTACAGCCGCCTGCAGAATCCGGCGAAGCTGCCGGAGCAGGTCGAGGTGTCGCTGGACGAGTTCATCGACAGCATCCTGGGCAGCGTCGATGACGAGCAGGAGTCCTCGGAGGTCGTCATCGACGTGCTGCTGCACGGTCAGCTTGAGCGCTTCACGCTGGATCCGCGCCTCACCGCCAGGGCCTTGCAGAACCTGCTGCGCAACGCCATGCGCTACTGCGAGAAGCGCATCCAGGTCGGCGTGCAGGTGTGCCCCAAGGGTTGCGAGATCTGGGTGGACGATGACGGCATCGGCATTCCGGACGACGAGCGCGAGCGGATCTTCGAGCCGTTCTACCGGCTCGACCGCAGTCGCGATCGGGCCACCGGCGGCTTTGGCCTGGGGCTGGCGATCAGCCGCCGGGCTCTGGAGGCCCAGGGCGGCACGCTGACCGTGGAGAGTTCTCCGCTGGGCGGGGCGCGGTTCCGGCTGTGCCTGCCGACCCCGGCCTGATGGCGGTGCCTGGGCCGAGGATCCCCCTGTGGGAGCCAGCCTGCTGGCGATAGCGTCAGTCCGGACACCACAGGCCCGGCGCAAGACAGTGGTTCCCACAGGGTAGGCGCACGGCGTAGATCCAATGTTTCAGGCAGGCCGCCATCGCCAGCAGGCTGGCTCCCACAGAGTATGTGCAAGGCTTAGATCCACTGTGGGAGCGGGCTTGCCCGCGAAGCCAGTCAGAGAAGGTCTTTGGACTGGATCAGGCCGACGCCCGCCACCTGCATCCGTTCGACCGCTGCGGCCAGCGAGCCGTTGTGGTCGATGGCCCGGCAGGCGTCCATCACCACGAAGGCATTGAAGCCGGCCGCCCGCGCATCCAGCGCGGTGAACATCACGCAGAAGTCCAGGGCCAGCCCGACCACGTAAACGGTGTCGACGCCGCGCTCCTTCAGGTAACCGGCCAGGCCCGTGACCGTGGCCCGGTCCGCCTCCAGAAACGCCGAATAGCTGTCGATGTCGGGATTGCAGCCCTTGCGGATGATCAACTGCGTGTGGGGCAGGTCCAGCCCCGGGTGAAACTCGGCCCCCGGCGAGCCCTGCACGCAATGGTCCGGCCAGAGGGTCTGCTCGCCGTACGGCAAGTGGACCACATCGTAAGGCCCGTGGCCGGGATGGCTTGAGGCAAACGACGCGTGGCCGGCCGGGTGCCAGTCCTGGGCGGCGATGACTTGCTTGAAGCGGGCGCCGAGACGGTTGACCAGCGGGACGATCAGGTCGCCTTCGGGTACCGGCAGCCGGCCGCCGGGAACGAAGTCGTTCTGGACGTCGATGACCAGCAATGCAGAGCGTGGTGAGATCGGCATAAACAGTGTTCCTCCCTGGATAATCACTTACCCAGCATAGCGGCCGCTTCGGTCAGGCGCCGAGCCGGTCCTTAAACATTTTCGCCAGCGCCTCCAGATCGGCGGGCGGATTGTGGCCGATCAGCATCCACGCGTGTTCGCGCTCCGTCCAGTACACCACGTTCAGGGTGTGGCGCCGCTCGTGGGCCAAGGGCCGGCTGCCGCTGTTGGAACGGATGACGCACAGCGCCAGCGGGCCATGGGCGGCGTCCAGCCAGGTCAGCTGGGCGATGGGCATGCCGTCGTATTCCAGCAGTTGCGCGCGCTTGAGCTCGGCGCCGGGCAGTTTCAGCTGCGCGGCGGTCAGGTTCAGGCCCAGCCGCGCGTCGACGGTGCGCAACTGGGCGCGTTGGGAGGCTTCGTCGGTGGGCAGATGTTCGAGGGTCTGCGGCACGTACAGCGCCATGTAGTCGCCGACCATCGCCCGCCAGTTGTGCGGCTGCCGCGCCTGCCAGCCGAGGAACAGGCGGTCGGCCGCCACGCCGCCCAGCGCGAGGGCGGCCGCGGCGGCACCGATGAACCAGCGCCGGCTGATGCCGGGGCGGGCCGGGGAGGGGGCGGCGTCCAGCCGGGCTTGCAGGCGATCCAGCGGCGCCTGCCGGGCCAGTTCGTCGTAGGCGTCCCGGAACGGCAGGTTGCTGCGGGCCAGCCATTGCACGCGCAGGCTCAGCAGCGGGTCGTCGGTGATGGCAGTGTCCAGCAGGTCGCGTTGTTCTCGGTCGATCTCGTCGTCCAGGTACGCCACCAGTTGCTCGTCTGAAGGCGTGTTCATTGGCGGTCTCCTGCGGGGGTGTTCGGCACCGCTTGCAGCGGCGGGTATTCGGCCAGTTTCAGGCGTGCGGTGGCCAGGCGGCTCATGACCGTGCCGATGGGCACCTGCAGGATCTCGGCGACTTCGCGGTAGGACAGCCCTTCGACATAGGCCAGGTAGACGGTTTCGCGTTGGGTCTCGGGCAGCGCATCGACCCGGCGGATCACCTGCGCGGCCATCACGTGGGTCTGGGCGGCGTATTCGCCGTCGAACGCCAGTTGGCCGTCGGCGTCGCAGGTGCCCTGGCCCTGGCGCACCCGGCGGGCGCGCACTTCATTGAGCCAGATCGAATGCAGGATGCTCAGCAGCCAGCGGTCCATGCGCGTGCCGGCCACGTATTGGCCGGAACGCTCCAGGGCGCGCACGCAGGTGGCCTGCACCAGATCCTCGGCCACGTGGCGGTTGCGCGACAGCAGCAGGCCGTAGCGCCACAAGCGCGCCAGGTGTTGCCCCAGTTCGGCTCTGAATGCCTGTTCGCTGAAAATGATCGCCTCCGCGTGTCGTGTCAGGTTTTCGATGAATCGTTGATGGCTTCGGCCAGGTCGCGGTACTCCTCGCAGGCCGTGCCGCAGATCGCCTTGATCTGTTGCAGCTGTTCCTGCGCCAGGTCGATGCGGCCCTTCACCACGTAGGCTTCGCCCAGGTACTCGCGCACTTGCGCGTACTGCGGATCCAGCTTCACCGATTGCAGGTAATAGCCGATGCCTTCGTCGGTGCGCCCCAGTTTGCGGGTGGCGTAGCCGCGGTAATTCAGGGCCTTGGCGGTGTTCGGCTGCCGCAGGGTGTCGAGCAGCGCCAGGGCCTCTTCATAGCGGCCGGCCTTGGCCAGCCGGTAGGCGTAGTCGGTGCGGTCGGCGTCCGGCAGCAGGTGGCTGGTCTGCATGACGCACTTCTGCGACTTGCTGTCGTACACCTGGCCTTTGGGGCAGTTCGGTGCCTTGACCGGCTCGTCCTCATCGCCATGGGCGAGGGCCAGGGGGCTGGCCAGAACGGCGGCCATCAGCAACGGGGCGGCGAACATAACGGAACGGATAGTCATGGGCAAGGCTCCACTGTGGGTCACGTTTCACTTTGAACACCCCAGGGTGAATTTTTATTCATCGCTTTGTCAGGGTTCGTTCAAGGTAAGCCCAATTCCGGACGCTATGCTCGTCGGCGTCCGTCGTCTTTTTGGAGTGCGCCATGAAAGATCAGGTCCATCACTCAGCCACCGCCGGCTACAAGAGCGCCGCCGACCTATACGTCAAAGGCCGTCCGGACTACCCGCCCCAAGTGGGGGACTGGCTGAGCGACACGCTCGGGCTCGACGGCCACAAGACGGTGATCGACCTCGGCGCCGGCACCGGCAAGTTCACCGGCCGGCTGCTGGCGACCGGTGCCCAGGTGATCGCTGTGGAACCGGTGGCGCAGATGCTCGACCGGCTCGCCGTCACCTGGCCCAAGGCCTTGGCGGTCAGCGGCACGGCGACCGACCTGCCGTTGCCGGACGCCTCGGTGGACGCGGTGGTCTGCGCCCAGGCGTTCCACTGGTTCGCCACCGCCGAGGCGCTGGACGAAATCGCCCGGGTGCTCAAGCCCGGGGGGCGGCTCGGTCTGATCTGGAACCTGCGCGACACGCAAGTGAGCTGGGTGCCGAAGCTCGACGCCATCGTCAACGCGCTGGAGGGCGACACCCCGCGCTACTACACCGGCGCCTGGCGCCAGGCGTTTCCGCATCCGGCGTTCGGGCCGTTGCAGGTGCAGCGGTTTCACCATGGCCATACCGGCTCGCCGGAGGACGTGATCTTCAACCGGGTGCGCTCCACCAGTTTCATCGCCGCGCTGCCGGCGGCGCAGCGGGCGAAGGTCGATGAGCGGATCCGCGCGCTGATCCTCTCCGAGCCCGAGCTGCGGGGCCGGGATGTGGTGACGGTGCCTTATGAGACGGCGGCGTTTGTGGCGGTGAAGGGCAGCTGAACCTGTAGGGGCCAGCCTGCCGGCGATGGCGTCAGCCCAGCCTCCACAGGGCGCAACCCTGTGGCGCGCTCACCGACCTTATCGCCAGCAGGCTGGCTCCCACAGGGTTCGGGGCGAGGCCGGGTCAGTCCCGCTTTTGGCCGAACCGCTGCCTTACTGCGGGTCAAGGTGCCTTGTTATAGTGCGGGCCTCATTCAATGCCCGGTAAAGGATTTCTGCCATGACCCAATACACCGCCTTCAGCGTCGAACTGGCCGACAACGTCGCCCATGTGCAGATCAACCGTCCGGAGAAGATCAACTCGATGAACGCTGCGTTCTGGAGCGAGATCGTCGAGGTGTTCCAGTGGATCGACGACACCGACGCAGTGCGGGCGGTGGTGCTCAGCGGTGCCGGCAAGCATTTTTCCTCCGGCATCGACCTGATGATGCTGGCCGGCGTGGCCAACGAACTGGGCAAGGACGTCGGCCGCAACGCGCGCGTGCTGCGGCGCAAGATCCTCACCCTGCAAGCCTCGTTCAATGCCGTGGACAATTGCCGCAAACCGGTGCTGGCGGCGATCCAGGGCTATTGCCTGGGCGGGGCCATCGACCTGATCGCCGCGTGCGACATGCGTTACGCCGCCGAGGACGCGCAATTCTCGATCAAGGAAATCGACATCGGCATGGCCGCCGACGTCGGCACCCTGCAACGGTTGCCACGGATCGTCGGCGACGGCATGCTGCGTGAGCTGGCCTACACCGGCCGTACCTTCGGCGCCGAGGAGGCGCGCAGCATCGGCCTGGTCAACCGCGTCTACGGCGACAAGGACAGCCTGATCGAAGGCGTGTTGGACATCGCCCGGGAGATCGCCGCCAAGTCGCCGATCGCGGTCGCCGGCACCAAGGCCATGATCAGCTACATGCGCGACCATGGCATCGACGACGGCCTCGAGTACGTTGCCACCTGGAACGCCGCCATGCTGCAATCCACCGACTTGCGCGTGGCCATGGCCGCCCACATGAGCAAACAGAAACCCGAATTTCTGGATTGAGAAACCATGACATCTCGCTGGACCACTGCAGTACTGGACACCGACCAACCCGGCGGCTGGGCCGTGGCGCGCAGCCCCGAGGGCTTTCTGTTCGACGACAACGGCGCGCTGTTCCCCCGGGAATGGCTCAAGCGCCAGGACCTGGCGATCCTCGCCGAACACGGCATCGGCCACCTCGACGGCGAGCCGGTGTACCTGCTGGAACTGCGCAGCCACAGCGAGGTGCCGGGCTGCGGCTGGAAGGGCTTGCGCGCGTTCATGCTCGACGGTGACCACACCGTCTACAAGGTGCTGGGCTATGCGGCGCAGATCGGCACCTGGGCCCGCGAACACCGGTTCTGCGGCAACTGCGGTCAGGCCATGACCCAGGTGCCGCGGGAGCGGGCGATGTACTGCCAGCCGTGCGACCTGCGCAGCTATCCGCGCATTTCGCCGAGCATGATCGTGCTGGTGACCCGGGGCGATGAAGTGCTGCTGGCGCGCTCGCCGCGTTTCGTCACCGGGGTCTACAGCACGCTGGCCGGGTTCGCCGAGCCGGGGGAGTCGGCCGAGGATTGCCTGATTCGCGAAGTGCGTGAGGAAGTCAGCATCGAAGTGAAGAACATTCAGTACATGGGCAGCCAGTGCTGGCCGTTCCCGCATTCGATGATGCTGGGCTTTCATGCCGAATATGCCGGCGGGGAGATTGTCTGCCAGGAAGACGAAATCGAAGACGCCCAGTGGTTCAACGTGCACGATCTGCCGCCGTTGCCGGCGTCGAAATCGATTGCACGTTACCTGATCGACGTCTACGTGGCCCGCCGCTTAGGCCACGCTGAACCAGTGCTGCCAGGCTAGCCGTACGGTCAGCCCCAGCACCACGGTGATGAACACCGGACGGATGAACTTGGCGCCGCCGCTGATCGCGGTGCGCGCCCCGAAGAACGCGCCGACCATCACCGACAGGCCCATGCACAGGCCGATGATCCAGTCCACCTGCCCCGAGAACACGAACACCGCCAGCGCCGCGACGTTGCTGACGAAGTTCATGCTGCGCGCCACACCGCTGGCCTTGACCAGGTCGATGGGGTAGAGCAGCAGGCTGCTGACCGTCCAGAACGCGCCGGTGCCGGGGCCGGCCACGCCGTCGTAAAAGCCCAGGCTGAAGCCTTGCGGGCCTTGCCAGGTCTTCTTGATCGGCGCGTCGCTGTCCAGCGGCGCCTTCGGCGTGCCGCCGAACAGCAGGTACAGGCCGCAGGCGAACACGATCACCGGCAGCATTTTGTTCAGCCACTCCGCCGGCAGGTAGTGGGCGACGATGGCGCCGGTCAGTGCGCCGACCAGGGTGCCGACGATCGCGTGCATCCATTGCCTTGGGTGGAACAGCTTGCGCCGGTAGAAGGTGAAGCTGGCGGTGGCCGAGCCGAAGGTCGAGCTCAGCTTGTTGGTGCCCAGCACCAGGTGCGGCGGCAGGCCGGCGGTGAGCAGGGCCGGGGTGGTCAACAGGCCGCCGCCGCCGGCGATGGCGTCGATGAAACCGGCAATGAACGCGACGAGGGCCAGGATGGCCAGGGTGGTGAGGTCAACGCTGAGATCGAAGGGCATGGAATCGGCTTATTCGGCAGGGCGCAGACGGGCTGCAGGGACGGGCGGTCATGTTACTCATTTCCGGATGTTGCGGCGACCCGTCTGACGCTATCGCGGGCAAGCCCGCTCCCACAGGTTCTGCGGTGACCACCGATTCCGAACACCCCCGACCCCTTGTGGGAGCCAGCCTGCTGGCGATGGCGGTGGAGCAGTCGACATAGATGTCGGCAGTGCCGGCCATCGCTTGCAGGCAAGCGCCTACAGGTTTTGCGGGTTAGGCGCCGCGTCGCTGCGCCAGGCTGTGTTCCATCCGGGCAATGCCTTCTTCGAGCATCGAGCGTGGGCAGCCGAAGTTCAGGCGCACGAACGGTTGGCTGTGGTCGCCGAAATCCGAACCGGCGCTCAGGCCGACCTTGGCGTGTTCGAGGAAGAACCGCTGCGGGTCGCCCAGGTCCAGCGCCGAGCAGTCGAGCCAGGCGAGGTAAGTGCCTTGCGGCACGTTGATCGAGATGTCCGGCAGACGGCTGCGCACTGCCTCGACCAGGTAATCGCGGTTGGCCTGCAGATACTGTTTCAGCGCCTTGAGCCACGGCCCGGCCTCGCTGTAGGCCACGCGGGTGGCTTCCATGCCCAGCGGGTTGACGCTGTCGACCATGCCGCAGCGGGCGTGGTTGACCCGCTCGCGCAGGGCGGCGTCCTGGATGATCATGAACGAGGTCTTGAGGCCGGCGATGTTGTAGGCCTTGCTGGCCGACATCAGGGTGATGGTGCGCTTGGCGATGTCGGCGCCCAGGGACGCGGTCGGAATGTGCACGCGGCCGTCGTAGCACAGCTCGGCGTGGATCTCGTCGGAGATGATCCAGGCGTCCTGCTGCACGCAGAGGTCGGCCACCGCTTGCAGCTCTTCGCGGCCGAACACCTTGCCGATCGGGTTGTGCGGGTTGCTCAGCAGCAGCGCGCCGCCGCCTTCGAGGGACTGGCGCAGGGCGTCCAGCGGGGTGGCGTAGGTGCCGTCGTCCTGCGCGAGGAATTCCAGTTCGACCTTGTTCAGGCCCCAGTGGCCCGGCGCGTGGCGCAGCGGCGGGTAGTTCGGGGTCTGCACCACGACGTTCTGCTGCGGCTGCACCAGCGCCTTGAGCGCCATGTTGAAGCCCGACTCCACGCCCGGCAGGAACACCAGCTCCTGGGGCTGCACGCGCCAGGCGTACTTGGCCCACAGGTCGGCGACGATGGCCTGGCGCAGGTTGTCCTGGGCCACGCTGTAGCCCACCAGCGGGTGCAGCAGGCGTTGCTGCAACGCTTCGATGACCACCGGCGGCGCGGCGAAATCCATGTCAGCGACCCACATCGGCAGCACGTCGGCCGCATAGCGGCTCCATTTGGTGCTGCCGGTGTCGTGGCGGTCGAATACCTGATCAAAATCGAAAGTCATGCGGGGTCTCGTGAAGGCGGGGTCGTTGATGGGCGCCATGATAAGCCACTGCCTGCCCTTGCGCGACCGGGCGGTCATCGCGGTGTGCCAGGCAGGCCGCCATCGCCAGCAGGCTGGCTCCCACAAAGGCATCGGCAGACGACCGTGTGTTCCGGGGTGCACATACATTCCCCTGTGGGAGCCAGCCTGCTGGCGATGGCGTCAGTCCGGACATCACCGGCCCAGGGCAGGGCAGTCGCTCCCACAAGGGGAATCGGCGAATGACCGCGTGCCACCGACGGTCGGTTGGCGCGCCGGCCGTCGGTTCGTTGGCTAGAGTGAAAGGATCGGCAGTGCGTCTGCCGCAACCGTGATTGTCCAGAACAGCCCGGCAACGCACCGGGTTCCACCTGATCAGGAGTGCACGATGGATCTCAGCCGTCGTCAGTTCTTCAAGGTCGCCGGCATCGGCCTTGCAGGCTCTAGCCTGGGCGCGTTGGGCATGGCCCCGACGCCGGCCTTCGCCGAGCAGGTGCGCCACTTCAAGCTCGCCCACACCCATGAGACCCGCAACACCTGTCCGTACTGCTCGGTCGGGTGCGGGCTGATCATGTACAGCCAGGGCGACGCCGGCAAGAACGTGGCGCAGAACATCATCCACATCGAGGGCGACGCCGACCACCCGGTCAACCGCGGCACCCTGTGCCCCAAAGGCGCCGGCCTGCTGGACTTCATCCACAGTCCGGGCCGCCTGCAATACCCGCAGGTGCGCAAGCCGGGCTCCAACGAGTGGACGCGGATTTCCTGGGACGAAGCGCTGGACCGCGTCGCCGACCTGATGAAGGCCGACCGCGACGCCAACTTCACCGAGCGCAACGCCCAGGGCCAGACGGTGAACCGCTGGCTCACCACCGGGTTCCTCGCGGCGTCGGCGGCGTCCAACGAAGCGGGCTACATCACCCATAAGGTGGTGCGCAGCCTCGGCATGCTGGGGTTCGATAACCAAGCGCGTGTCTGACACGGCCCGACGGTGGCAAGTCTTGCCCCGACGTACGGCCGTGGAGCCATGACCAACACCTGGACCGACATCGCCAACGCGAACCTGATCCTGGTGATGGGCGGCAACTCCGCCGAAGCGCATCCGTGCGGCTTCAAATGGGTGACCGAAGCCAAGGCGCACAACGCTGCGCGGCTGATCGTGGTCGACCCCAGGTTCACCCGCACCGCATCGGTGGCCGACTACTACGCGCCGATCCGCACGGGAACCGACATCGCCTTCATGGGCGGGCTGATCAATTACCTGCTGACCGAGGACAAGATCCAGCACGAATACGTGCGCAACTACACCGACCTGTCCTTCATCGTGAAGGCCGGCTTCGGCTTCGAGGACGGCCTGTTCACCGGCTACGACGCGGCCAAGCGCAGCTACACCGACAAGTCCACCTGGGGCTACGAACTGGGCGAGGACGGTTTCGCCAAGGTCGACCCGACATTGCAGGACCCGCGCTGCGTCTATCAATTGATGAAGGGCCACTACAGCCGCTACACCATCGACCTGGCCAGCCAGATCTGCGGCATGCCGGTCGAGGCCATGAAGAAGATCTGGGAGGAGATCGCCACCTGCTCGCAACCGGGCAAGACCATGACGATCCTGTACGCGCTGGGCTGGACGCAGCACTCCATCGGCTCACAGATCATCCGCAGCGCGGCGATGGTGCAGCTGCTGCTGGGCAACGTCGGCATGCCGGGCGGCGGGGTCAACGCCTTGCGCGGGCACTCCAACATCCAGGGCCTGACCGATCTGGGCCTGCTGTCCAACTCGCTGCCGGGCTACCTGACCCTGCCGCTGGACGCCGAGCAGGACTACGACGCCTTCATCGCCAAACGCACACAGAAACCGCTGCGGCCGGGGCAGCTGTCCTACTGGCAGAACTACAGCAAGTTCCACGTCAGCCTGATGAAGGCCTGGTACGGCGCCAACGCCACTGCCGAGAACCAGTGGGGCTACAGCTACCTGCCCAAGCTCGACATCCCCAACTACGACATCCTCAAGGTCTTCGACCTGATGGGCCAGGGCAAGGTCAACGGCTACATGTGCCAAGGCTTCAACCCGATCGCCGCGCTGCCCGACAAGAACCGGGTGATGAAAGCGCTCGCGCGGCTCAAGTGGCTGGTGGTGATGGACCCGCTGGCCACCGAGACCTCGCAGTTCTGGGAGAACGTCGGCCCCTACAACGACGTGAAGACCGCCGACATCCAGACCGAGGTCATCCGCCTGCCCACCACGTGCTTCGCCGAGGAGGACGGGTCGCTGGTCAACAGCAGCCGCTGGCTGCAATGGCACTGGAAAGGCGCCGACGGACCGGGCGAGGCGCGCACCGACGTGCAGATCATGAGCGGGCTGTTCCTGCGCCTGCGCCAGCGCTATCAGGCCGAGGGCGGCGCCTGGGCCGAGCCGATCCTGAAGCTGTCGTGGCCGTACAAGATTGCCGACGAGCCGTCGCCGGAGGAAATCGCCAAGGAGGTCAACGGCTACGCCACCACCGACTTCACCGATGCCAGCGGCCTGGCGGTCAAGGCCAACGCGCAATTGGCGGCCTTCGCCCAGCTCAAGGATGACGGCAGCACCGCGTCCGGCTGCTGGATCTTCTGCGGCAGTTGGACGGAGGCCGGCAACCAGATGGCCCGGCGCGACAACAACGACCCTTACGGCATGCACCAGCATCAGGGCTGGGCGTGGGCATGGCCGGCCAACCGGCGGATCCTCTACAACCGCGCCTCGGCCGACCCCCAAGGCAAGCCGTGGGATCCGAAGAAACGCCTGGTGTGGTGGAACGGCAAGGCTTGGGGCGGCACCGACGTGCCGGACTACAAGGCCGACGTCCCGCCGGAAGCGGGGATGAATCCGTTCATCATGAACCCCGAGGGCGTGGCGCGGTTCTTCGCCGTCGACAAGATGAACGAAGGGCCGTTCCCCGAGCACTACGAGCCGTTCGAGACGCCGATCGGCATCAACCCGCTGCACCCGCAGAACAAGAACGCCACCAGCAACCCGGCGGCGCGGATCTTCGATTCGGTGTGGGACAGCCTCGGCCAGGCCAAGGACTTCCCGTACGCTGCCACCAGCTACCGGCTCACCGAGCATTTCCACTTCTGGAGCAAGCACTGCCGCTTGAACGCCATCGTCCAGCCGGAACAGTTCGTGGAGATCGGCGAGGTGCTGGCCAAAGAGAAGGGCATCGTCGCCGGCGACCGGGTGCGGGTCAGCAGCAAGCGCGGGTTCATCGAGGCGGTGGCGGTGGTCACCAAACGGATCCGGCCGCTGCAGGTCAACAACCAGGTGGTGCACCAGATCGGCATTCCGCTGCACTGGGGCTTCACGGGCCTTACGCGGCACGGCTACCTGACCAACACGCTGGTGCCGTTCCTCGGCGACGGCAACACCCAGACCCCGGAATCCAAGTCGTTCCTGGTCAACGTGGAGAAACTGTAAATGGCCAGCCAAGACATCATCGCCCGCTCGGCCACCACCACGCCGGCGCCGTCGGTGCGCGGTCAGCAAGAGGTCGCCAAGCTGATCGACACCACCAAGTGCATCGGCTGCAAGGCCTGCCAGGTCGCGTGCTCGGAATGGAACGAGCTGCGCGACGAGGTGGGCCACAACCACGGCACCTACGACAACCCGCAGGATCTGACCGCCGACTCGTGGACGCTGATGCGCTTCACCGAGCACGAGACCGACGCCGGCAACCTGGAATGGCTGATCCGCAAGGACGGCTGCATGCACTGCGCCGAACCCGGCTGCCTGGCGGCGTGCCCGAGCCCCGGCGCGATCATCAAGCACGCCAACGGCATCGTCGATTTCGATCAGGACCACTGCATCGGCTGCGGCTACTGCATCACCGGTTGCCCGTTCAACATCCCGCGCATCTCCCAGAAGGACCACAAGGCCTACAAGTGCACCCTGTGCTCGGACCGGGTGGCCGTGGGCCTGGAGCCGGCCTGCGTGAAGACCTGCCCGACCGGTGCCATCGTGTTCGGCAGCAAGGAAGACATGAAGGTCCACGCCGCCGAACGCGTCGTCGACCTCAAGAGCCGCGGCTTCGGCCAGGCCGGCCTGTATGACCCCGAAGGCGTCGGCGGCACCCACGTGATGTATGTGCTGCACCACGCCGACACGCCACGGCTGTACGCAGGCCTGCCGGACGCGCCGGCGATCAGCCCGCTGGTGGGCCTGTGGAAAGGCATCAGCAAGCCGCTGGGACTGCTGGCGATGGGCGCGGCGGTGCTGGCCGGGTTCTTCCATTACGTGCGCGTCGGGCCCAACCGCACGGAAGAGGATGAGCATCCGCAGCCGCCGGACACCTCGGTGCATGTCGTCGATCCGGCGGTGCACACCTTCGACCCCCGCGGGGAGGGCAGGCCATGAGCGACAAACCGATCCTGCGCTACACCGCCAACCAGCGCACCAATCACTGGCTGGTGGCGATCCTGTTTTTCATGGCCGGGCTGTCGGGGCTGGCGCTGTTCCACCCGGCGCTGTTCTGGCTGACGAACCTGTTCGGCGGCGGGCCGTGGACGCGGATCCTGCACCCGTTCATGGGCGTGCTGATGTTCGTGTTCTTCATGGGGCTGGTGTTCCGCTTTTGGCGCTCGAACTTCTTCATCGACAACGACTGGAAGTGGCTGCGGCGCATCGACCGGGTGCTGGTCAACGACGAGGAGACCGTGCCGCCGGTGGGCAAGTACAACGCCGGGCAGAAACTGCTGTTCTGGACTTTACTGCTGTGCATGCTGGCGTTGCTGTTCACGGGGCTGGTGATCTGGCGGGCGTACTTCAGCCACTGGTTCGGCATCACCACGATCCGCTGGGCCATGCTGCTGCACGCGCTGGCCGGGTTCGTGCTGATCCTGAGCATCATCGTGCACATCTACGCCGGGATCTGGATCAAGGGCTCGGTGGACGCGATGATGCACGGCCGCGTCAGCCGCGCCTGGGCCCGCAAGCACCACGCGCTGTGGGCTCGCGAGGTGGAAGGCGAGCCTGCGCCGAAACCGCCGATCACCAAGAAGGGCTGACCGTTGCCGACCATTCTGGAACCTGGGGAAATCGAAGCGGCGGCCGGTTCGCCGCCGTTCCTGCATTTGCCGCCGCACGATCTGTTCACCTTGCGGGCCCTGCGGCTGGAGCATCTCGCCGAGGGGCATCCGCTGGCCGCGTACCTGCGCCTGATCGCCGGCCTGTGCCGGGTGCAGCAGCAGGTGCTGGACGATCCGCCGCTGGCGGTGTCGCCCGATGCGCAGCGGCTGGAGACGTGCCACCAGCACGGTTTGCCGCCGTTCGCCGCCGACACATTGATCCGCGAGGACGCCTGGCAGGCTTACCTGGACGCTTTGCTGCAACGCTATGACGCACCCGAACAAGCGGCGGTGGTCGAGTCCGTGGCCACCTTGCGCACGGCCAGCCCCGGCCAGCGCCGCGCCTGGGCGGTAGCGCTGGTCAGCGGCCAGTATTCGCTGGTGCCGGCGGCGCTGGTGCCGTTTCTCGGCGCGGCCCTGCAAGCGGCGTGGAGCCACTGGCTGCTCAGCGTGCCGAACCTGCGGCTCACCCCCGGCGACAGCCTCAGCCAATGCCCGGCCTGTGGATCGCCGGCCATGGCCGGGGTGATCCGCCACCGCGGCAAGCACAACGGCCTGCGTTACCTGGTGTGTTCGCTGTGCGCCTGCGAATGGCACGTGGTGCGGGTCAAGTGCGTGTACTGCGAGCAGAGCAAAGGCCTGGAATACATGAGCCTGGCGGACGACCGCCACACGGCGGAGCGGGCGCCGCTGCGGGCGGAGGTGTGCCCCACCTGCAACACCTACCTCAAGTTGGTCTACCTGGAGAACGACCCCGACGCCGAAGCGCTGTCGGCGGACCTGACCAGCCTGCTGCTGGACATGCGCCTGGCCCAGGACGGCCATCAACGGCTGGCGCCGAATCTGCTGCTGGCCCCCGGAGACGAATGACGGCAGCGTCTACACTCAGGCCCGACGATCTGTTGATTTCGGGAGAGCCGGATGTCTGTGAGTGTCGCCCCGCGTTTGCCTTCCATCGACAGCCTGTTGCGTCATCCCGCCTGCCGGCCGCTGAGCGAGCGTTTCGGGCGGGAGGCGCTGCTGGCCTGTCTGCGCCAATTGCTGGATGAACTGCGCCCCGAGGCCCTGAGCGGGCAGGTGGCGGCCATCGAGATCGGCCCCGAGGCGCTGGCCGGCCGCGCCGCCGAGCGGTTGACGGCGCAGCGGCGCAGCCACGTGCGCCGGGTGTTCAACCTGACCGGCACGGTGCTGCACACCAACCTGGGCCGCGCCTTGCTGCCGGAGGAAGCGATCGAGGCGGTGCAGGTCGCGGCGCGCTATCCGCTCAACCTGGAATTCGACCTGGCCAGCGGCAAGCGCGGCGACCGCGACGACCTGATCGAAGGGCTGATCCGCGAACTGACCGGCGCCGAGGCCGTGACCGTGGTCAACAACAATGCCGCCGCCGTGCTGCTGACCCTCAACAGCCTGGGCGCGCGCAAGGAAGGCATCATTTCCCGCGGCGAACTGATCGAGATCGGCGGCGCGTTCCGCATTCCCGACATCATGGCCCGCGCCGGCGTGCGCCTGCACGAGGTCGGCACCACCAACCGCACCCACGCCCGCGACTACGAAGCGGCGCTCGGCCCGCGTAGCGGCCTGATCATGCGGGTGCACGCCAGCAACTACAGCATCGAGGGCTTCACCGCCCGGGTGCCCACCGCCGAACTGGCGGAACTGGCCCACCGGCATGGCCTGCCGCTGCTCGAAGACCTGGGCAGCGGCAGCCTGCTGGACCTGACCCGCTGGGGCCTGCCGGCGGAGCCGACCGTGCGCCAGGCCTTGCTCGACGGCGCGGACATCGTGACCTTCAGCGGCGACAAACTGCTTGGCGGGCCCCAGACCGGGCTCATCGTCGGGCGCAAAGAGCTGATCGCGAAGATCAAGAAGAACCCGCTGAAACGGGCGCTGCGGGTCGACAAGCTGACCTTGGCGGCGCTGGAAGCGGTGCTCGGCCTGTACCGCGACCCGGACCGCTTGGCCGAGCGCCTGCCGAGCCTGCGTCTGCTGACCCGGCCGCAGGCGGACATCCTGGCCCAGGCCGAACGCCTGCAACCGGCGTTGGCCCAGGCGTTGGGGCCTGCCTGGCAGGTCAGCGCCGAACCGGCCCTGGGCATGATCGGCAGCGGCAGCCAACCGGTGGCGCGGCTGCCCAGCGCCGCCCTGTGCGCACGCCCGCAGGTGTCCAAGCGCCTGCGCGGTCGCTGCCTGCTGAACCTGGAAGCGACGCTGCGCCGCTTGCCGGTGCCGGTGCTCGGCCGTCTCGACGACGATGCCTTGTGGCTGGATCTGCGGCAACTGGACGACGAACCGGCGTGGCTGGCGCAGCTCGGGCATCTGCAGGTGCCTGAATGATCGTCGGCACCGCCGGGCACATCGACCACGGCAAGACCTCGCTGCTTCAGGCGCTCACCGGCCAGGCCGGCGACCGCCGTCCGCAGGAGCGCGCGCGGGGCATGACCATCGATCTGGGCTACCTGTACGCGGAGCTCGCGCCGGGCGCCGGACTGACCGGTTTCATCGACGTGCCGGGCCACGAGAAATTCACCCACAACATGCTGGCCGGGGCCCAAGGCATCGATCTGGTGCTGCTGGTGGTGGCGGCGGACGACGGCGTGATGCCCCAGACCCGCGAGCACCTGGCAATCGTCGAGCTGCTCGGGATCCCGCGTGCGTTGGTGGCGATCACCAAAACGGACCGGGTCGAACCGGCCAGGGTGGACGCGGTGCGGCGGCAGGTGAGGGCGCTGCTGGCGCCGGGGCCGTTCAGCCAGGCGCCGATGGTGGCGGTGTCGAGCGTGACCGGGCAGGGCGTCGAGGCGCTGCGTGAGCAACTGCTGCTGGCCCAGGGCGAGGTGCAGGCCCGCAGCCTGGAGGGCGGGTTTCGCCTGCCCATCGACCGGGCGTTCAGCGTGGCCGGGGCGGGCATCGTGGTCACCGGCACGGCGCTGTCGGGGACGGTGGCGGTGGGCGACAGGCTGGTGCTCGGACCATCCGGCAAGTCGGTGCGGGTGCGTGGCCTGCATGCGCAGAACCAACCCGCCGAACACGCCTTCGCCGGTCAGCGGGTGGCCTTGAACCTGAGCGGCGAACGCCTTGAACTCGGGCAGATCCACCGAGGCCAATGGCTGTCGGCCGACTGGCTGCACGCGCCGACCCAGCGGCTGGACATCGAATGGCGGCTGCTGCCCGACGAGACCCGCACCTTCGAGCACTTCCAGCCGGTGCACCTGCACCTGGGCACGCAAGACGTGATCGCCCGCGTGGCGCTGCTGGAAGGGGCGCGGCTGAATCCCGGCGAGCGCACGTTCGCGCAATTGCTGACGGCCTCGCCGGTGCAGGCCGTCAAAGGGGACCGGTTGATCCTGCGTGATGCCAGCGCCCAGCGCACCTTGGGCGGCGGACAGGTGCTCGATCCGTTTGCCCCTACGCGCCAGCGACGCAGCCCCGAGCGCCTGGCGCAACTGCGGGCGTTGGCCGGCAGCGAAGCGATGGAGGCGGCCTTGCCGGCATTGCTCGACCACAGTTCCAGCGGGTTGGCGGCGCAACGGCTGGAGCGCCAGTTCAACCGTCCGCAGGCCGGTTGGGCGTTGCCGGAGAACGTCCGGCAGATCGACACCCGCCAAGGGCCGGTGCTGTTCAACGCCCAGCGCTGGGGCATCCTCAAGTTCACCCTCCTGGAAAAGCTCGCCCGCCTGCATGAGCTGGAGCCCGACCAGATGGGCCCCGACCGCGACCGCCTGCGGCGCTTCAGCGGCTTGGAGGTGGAGCGTTCGACCTTCCTCAGCCTGCTCGACGAATTGCGCGCCGCCGGCTCGATCACCGCCAGTGGCCCGTGGCTGCACCTGCCGGATCATCAGGTGCGCCTGAATGCCGACGACGAGGCTTTGTGGCAAGTGCTGCAACCGCTGTTCGAAGCAGCGGGATTCGATCCGCCGTGGGTGCGCGACGTGGCGGCGGTGACGGGCAGGGACGATGCTGCCGTGCGCCTGCTGCTGCGCAAGCTGGCGCGGCTGGGGCTGATGCATCAGGTGGTGCGCGACCTGTTCGTCACCGACCTCACGCTGCGGCAGATGGCGGCGGTGCTGCTGCGACTGGGCAAAGAAAATCCGCAGATCCAGGTCACGGCGTTCCGTGATGCGCTAGGCTTGGGGCGCAAGCGCAGCATTCAGGTGCTTGAGTACTTCGACCGCCTGGGCCTGACCCGGCGGGTGGCCGATCACCGGCAAATCCGCTTCGACAGCGCGCTGGCCAGCGCCGACGCACACTGAGTTCAAAGGAAGGCAATCGCGCCCGGTGGCGCGGCCGGGCTTCAAACCCGGTTGGGGACGGCATCCGTTCCCGGGCAGGTTCGACTCCGGCTGCCTTCCGCCATTTCGCAAGCAAAAGATCTGTTCTCCCGTGAACCATAAAGGGTTGGCCTTGATTTGATTGATGGCATAATCATGGCGCCTGAAGGGTTGTTGACTATCCGCACGCCAAAGTCTCATGAAATGGCGAATTATTTAAGTTCATCGTGCGGGTGGCTGTTTTTGTAGTGATGTGTTTTTTGTTTTTTGCATAAATTTATATTTGTTTTTTTACATGGAGTTCAGATGTCGATCGCGACGGTAGGGCCAAAAAAGTACGATTTTCAAGACTTGGTTTGCGTTGATGTCTTTCTACGTCATCAGGGTGAAGAAAGCGTCGAACTGTATATAGAGCCAAAGGCCGGTGAAGACGCGAAAGTCATCATTCCATCCGCCAGTGGAAAGAAAGTCATTGAGATACAAGTCAAGGGCGCTCTGGAGGGGGTGACGCTGGCGGAGTTCGCAAAATGGCTTTCGCACTTTGAAGAAAGAAAGGCTGTGAATACGCTGCTGGAACGATTGTGTGACGATCTGGATACGCACGTCGTATTTGTGGTGTCGGCAAGGTGCAGCGATAAGATTTCGGTGCTTTGCAAGAGCGCCACCGCACCCTGGGATGTGCAGGGCAAAAAACTTTCCAGGGAGGTTGCCGGCGAACTGTTGGGCGAGCTTGAAAATTACGCCAGTACGTTGGAGGAAACCGAGTCATCCCTCGATGACGAAAGGGCGCTTCACCTGCGTAAGTTCGTCAAGGGTGCAAAGGTGGATCAGATCCGAAATGCTTTGGCTCGTCTGACCATTGTCGAAAATGTGTTGGAAGATGAGTTGCGGGACGCCTGTGAAAGGAAACTGCGAAAGCTGAGGTTGCCGCTTGACAGGTGTGAAGTTGTTGTTGGCAAGCTGGTTGCGATAATCAAAAAGGCAAAAGAGAGTAAGGGGAATATTCATTCTGATCTGTTGGCGGAGTTGAACAAGAATCTTCCCGAACAGATTCGACCCAGGAACTACGTGCTTCGAGGATTCGAAGAGGATTGGAAGAAGGAACTGTCAGAGAATAATATCCTTCTGCTCTCTGGCTCGCCCAGGGTAGGTAAGACAAACGCCGGGCGTTGGATGGCGGCTGAATTTGAAGCGTTGGGGTATCAGTTAAAGCTGAGCAGCAATCTCGACGAGGTGGAGCGCTTCCTGCTTGATCCGGCACCCGGCGAGCGGCTTGCTGTCGTGGACGACCCCTTGGGAGGGAGCTTTCTGAGCGATGATCCCGGCCGGGCGCTTTCTAAATTGCAACAACTGTCGGAAAGGTTGACACCGTCAAGGAAGCTTATTGTCTCTCAAGTGCAAGATCGGCTTTTGCAGTTTTCCGGAGATGCGCAGCTTGAGGATGTATGGCTGGGCAGGCGCCGATGGCACGATCTAGGCAAGTACCGCAGCAGTTTTCTGGTGGAGATTTGGCAAGAACTGCAGAATCTGTTCGACGTTCCGGATGTTTTGTCTGAGAACATGCTCGGGGCCTTGCGGAGCGGCTCCTTGAGTATAGAACCAGGTTGTCTGATGCACTTGGCGGCTTCATGCTACCGCCTGCACGAGCCTGCTGATTTGAACGCGGCGGTACGTCTTGCTCGTGAGGATTCGAAGTCATTGGCCTCGGCACTGGTTGGTGAAGGGCTTAGCCCTTTGTTGCAGGCACTGGCTGTGGTGACCTCTCATGAGGACTCCTGCTCGTTGCAGGATCTGAAGTATGTGCTGAATGGTGACGGAACGAAAAACCGTTATGCGGTCGCCAGCTACTTAGGCCTGTCGGCTAGTTTGGGAATGGCGCCGAAACCAGTGGATCGAGTGCCTGAAACCTATGGTGAGCTAACGTTCTCTGCGGAAGACGAAACGCTTTTTGAAATTCTGGAGCGTCGTCGAATAATCGTAGAAACGGGTGCAGAACGGTTCAACTTCTCTCACGAGTTTTACCGGTCGGCGGCGGAGCTCTCTGCCAGTGGGCGGGCAAGCGCTGTAGACAGAAGATTGTTGCAATACGCAGAGCGAGGTTTGTTCTCGCTTTCCTTTGAGTCTTCGCGGGCCACTGCGATTGCACTGCGTTGGATTTATGAGGCGATGAGGGCGTCTGTTCAACGGCACAAAGTCGTGGACTTTGCGATCGAAGGGCTCGAATCAAGGTATCTGGTAACAAAAGAAGCCTGTTTCTTTTTTCTTCTTCAGTCCATAGAGGATATTTCGGAAGGCAAGCGATCTCAGTTTAATAAGTGGGTCAACAAAGTGTCGTTTGTCACTCTGAAGCATGTGCTTTGGGAGAAAGGGCAGGCAATGCTGCCTGCCGGTGAGAATTTTACACTTGAAGGGAAGATTTTTGAGTTCTACGAAAGAGAAGAAGTCGAAGGGTTTCTAATTGCATTCAGTGGCGAGTCGGATGAAGAAATCAGCGCGGAAGATGCCTGGAAGACAATGTGCTACTTGGAGGGATGCCCGGAAGAACTGACTCAACCTATTGTGTTGCGCCTTCTTAGTTATGATTTGGGCGGTGTAAGGGCAGCGGCAGCAAAGGTATGGATCAGCAGTGTCCGGCACAATGACCAGGAAGTGCTGAAGAAGATTTTTTCGGATCAGCACCCTTCGGTGGCACAGGCCGCTTTGGAAGGTGCGGTACGTATATGGCCGGAATGCGATTCGGACAGACAGCGTGACTTGCTGGCTGGGTTGAAGAGGTGCGCTGCACTCCCAGCGTCAGCCTCAACAATGATAGCCATTATTCTAAAGATGGAACATCAGGCGTACGGTAATGAACTGCCCTGGGGACTGTTTGGTGGGTTGCTTCCTGATATTTTGTCCGCATTGCCCGAAGGCGCCAACCTGAACGACGCCAGATTGCATGCGGCGGTCGAGAAAAGTTTGAAGCATATTGCTCAGTCGGACTTTATCAATATTGCCGATGCCTGGATTGGCTTGCTTGAGAGAGAAGCGTTACGAGCGATTCCGAGCGACTACGCAATGGCGGTCACTGACTTGCTGATCAGAGGGACAGAGGCTGCGCCTGACCTAAGGGGTACAAGGCTGGATCGTTTGTTTAAGGTAAATGGTACAGGCGCTCAGATAAGGGTCGTGCTGGAGCTTGTGGATGGATGGGACTTGCTGACTGCGGCAGACCGAACTCAGGTGCTCGGCTATTTGAGCGAAGATAGAGTCGACCAAAGGTGGTTACATGCTACGGCAGTGACAAGGTACGCCGTTCCTCCGGAGGTGGTTGCGCTCGTGTTCCCTTCTGGGGCCCTGCCGACGGTTGTAACCCTGTCGGGGTTTGAATCGACACTCATTGAATGTGCATTGAAAATCTATATGGGGAATCCCGGAATTCTAGGCAATATCGGAGCACATCTTGCCGGAGGGAAGACTTGGGAGCCGATAGTAGAGTCTATCGCTTTGAATCCAGATCATGCGCTGTTCAATAAGGCATGGGCACACATTACATCTAGCTCCGATGATGAGAAAGTTTCAAACTTCGTTTCTAAGTTGGTTGGACAGTATCCGCAGGAGATGTTTGACAGGCTGCTTGAGCATAAGGTCCGTACGAACGGAGGGTTCATGCCCGGTGCTTGGGAGATTTTGCTTGATCATGCACCTGTTGGAAAACTAGATATCTGGCTTGCAGTAATGGCTACTCATGCTCAGAGAGTGCTTGATGAACTTGTAGAAGTTCGCGACTGGGTAGGGGAACGGTACGCAAATAGCCTATTAAGATTGTTTCCTGCCGATGTTGAATTGCTTAACACTGTTTATAGCCTGAAAGAAGCAGCTGCGGAGGCGTTCGCTGCGCTTGATGAGGTCAAGTCTGAGGGTGTTCGAAGATATGTGGTGAATGAGTTGTTGCGGAACTTTATGGATAAGTTTAAGGCTAAATTGCCAGTGCATTATTCGACGTGTGATGCTATTTGCAGGCTCTTCAAAGATATAGGTAGTGCCGATGCGGACTTGGAAGAAATTGAAGCCTATCGGCTAAAGCTGCTGAAGCTCGCGCATGAGTATACGTTTGAAGAGTATGGTGAAAAACTGGAATTTTGGGAGGCTTGACTTAACGGGTGGCCTATTGGCTGACAGCATAGTTCTACAAGTTTCTCAAGCAGACACTTTACACTGCCAAGGTCTGCCCAGACTCAAGTAGAACTACGTTTGAGAATCGAAGATAAAGGCGGGCGCGCCGGTCACCTCCCGACACGCCCCTCGGTTCACCGGCTCGCATCCAGCACAATGCGATACCGCGCCTTGCCGCTGCGCAAATGGTCGACGGCCTCGTTGACTCGGCTCATGGGGAACTGCTCGACCTGCGGCACGATCTGGTGCCGGGCGCAGAACTCCAGCATGGTCGCGGTGGCGGCGGGGGAGCCGACCGGCGAGGCGGACAGGACCTTTTGCTGGGGAATCAGTTCGAACACGTGCACCGGAATGGCGCTCGGCACGATGCCGACAAAGTGCAGGCGGCCCCGGCCGCGCAATGTGGCGAGCATCGCCGACCAGTCGAGGTTGGCGTTGGCGGTGACCAGCAGGAAATCCAGGGTGCCGGCGATGGCCTTGAGCGCGGCGCTGTCGGTGGAGGCCACCACGTTGTGGGCGCCGAGGCGCTTGGCTTCGTCCTGCTTGCTCAAGGATGACGTGAACGCCGTGACTTCGCAGCCCCAGGCATTGAGGAAGCGTAACGCCAGGTGACCGAGCCCGCCGATCCCCACCACGCCCACGCGGTCGGTGGGTTTGACGCCGAATTCCACCAGCGGGTTGAACACCGTGGAGCCGGCGCAGAACAGCGGCCCGGCCAGCGCCGGGTCGAGCCCAGCGGGAATCTTCAGGGCCCAGGCCCAGTGGCTGCGCACGCGGTCGGCGAACCCGCCGTGGCTGCCGATGATGGTGGGCCTGGCGGTGCTGCACAGGTTATGGGAACCGCCCATGCAGGACGGGCAGTGCATGCAGCTGCCCTTATACCAGCCGATGCCGACCCGCTGGCCGACCTCAAGGCCCCGCACCTGGGAACCGGTGCGCACGATTTTGCCGACCACCTCATGGCCGGGAATGAACGGGTATTGGCTGATGCCCCAATCGTTGTCGATCAGCGACTGGTCGGAGTGGCAGACGCCGCAGTATTCCACGGCCACTTCGACGTCTTCGTCGCCCAACGGGCCGGGATCGTAGCTGTAGCGTTCAAGCGGCGCGCCGGCGGCGGTGGCGGCCCAGCCGGTGAAGGACGAGAGTTCGGTACTGTTGCTCATGGGACACCTCCGGTTGGCGAAACGGGGGGACGACGACCCGAACGGCGAGCGCTGCGGGGACAGTCAGGGGAGCACATCGGAACATCGCGCAAAGCGTCGAGAGTGTAGCAGCCCGGCGGAACCGGGCTGCCGGTGGGGCATCATTCCGTGGCGTCGAAAGCCTCGTGGTAGCGCACCACGCCTGTCGGCACCGCGTCGCCCAGTGCCAGCGCCTGGAAGTACTCGGCCGGAACCCCCGGCAATTCCAGGCCCGGATGGGGCTTGAAACCGAAGCGGCCGTAGTAGCCGGGATCGCCCAGCAGCACGCAACCGGCGCCGCCCAGTTCCCGCAGTTCGCTCAGGGCCGCTTTCATCAGCGCCGCGCCGATGCCCTGGCCGTGACGCTCCGGCCACACGGAAATCGGCCCGAGGCCGTACCAACCCGTGGTGCCGTCCGACACCGTGACCGGCGACAGGGCCACATGGCCGACGATCGCGCCGTTCTCTTCCGCCACCAGCGACAGGCTCAACTGCCCGGCGCGGCGCAGGGCGTCGACGATGAAGTGCTCGGTGTGGCTGGAGTGCTCGGTGTCGCGGAACGCGGCTTCGGTGAGGCGGGCGATGGTTTCGGTGTCTTGTGGCCGTTCTTTGCGGATTGAGAGGTTCATGCCGATCCGTTCTTTGGTGTCCTGGTCGATCAGCGCGCGCAGGGTCTGAAACAGCGGCGTGGCGTCGGTGTAGCGCTTGCCGTAGGTCAGGTTGAACGCGTAGTTGAAGTCGGGCGGGTTGGCGCCCTGGGTGTGCTGCAGGATTGTCTCCAGCTTGTCCAGCGCCTTCACCGCCTGGGCCTCGGCGGAGCGCCCGTGTTCGTAGTCGTCCCACAGCGCGAGGATGTCGTCCCGCAGGGGCGCGTCCAGCGCCTGGGTCAACAGCAGCAGGTCGTTCTTTTCCTGCTCGCTCTTGTCGGGGAACGACGCCTTGTTGACGGCAGGAATGTCGCCGCTGATGGCTTCGCCCAAGTCATGGATGACGCACAGCTTGAGGATCCTGGAGAGGTCGAGGCCGGTCAGTTCGTCTTCGAAGGCAATGGCCATCAGGCACAGGCGCCAACTGTGTTCGGCGGTGCTTTCCGGGCGTCCGGCGGCGGTATGGGCGCTGCGCAGCACGCTTTTGAGCTTCTCCGCTTCGCGCAGGAAGGCCAATCGTCCTTTGATCTTGTCGAGGTTCATGCCCGTTTCTTTCATTCAGAGGTTCGCGGCGAATGTTCGATGCTTGGCCGGTTGAGGTCAATGTCCGGTTTGTTGGATTGCTGTAAAGGGTGCAGCAATGATCTGCACGAGGCCTCATTGTTGGCGCAGTAGCGAATTCCCATACTCGGCCCACCCTTTGATGACCGCTTCTGACAGCAAGGAAAACCCCCATGGTTTCAGCGATCCGTTTTGCCCAGGCCGGCGCGCCTGACGTGTTGACCCTGGAGACCCTCAACGAGCTGTCGCCCGGCCCCGGCGAGGTCTGGCTCCGCCAGGAAGCCATCGGCGTCAACTACCTCGACGTGACCCAACGCAAGGGCGCTGTGCCCGTTGCGCTGCCGTCCGGGCTGGGCCTGGAAGGGGCCGGGCGCGTAGCGGCGGTGGGCGAGGGCGTCGGCACTGTGCAGGTCGGCGACTGTGTCGCCTACGCCACCGGCCCGTTGGGCGCTTACGCTTCGGCTCGGCTGTTTCCCGCGCAGCGGCTGGTGAAACTCCCGGACACGCTGTCTTTCGATGAGGCCGCCGCCGTGCTGTTCAAGGGCATCACCGCCCAGTACCTGCTCAAGTCCACGTATCCGGTGGGGCTGGGCACCACGGTGCTGCTGTACGGCGTGGCGGGCGGTTTGGGCGAGATCATGGCGCCGTGGGCGAAACATCTGGGCGCCCGGGTGATCGGCGTGGTGTCGAAGCAGGCCAGCGTCGAGAAGGCCCGGGCGTCCGGTTGCGACGAAGTGCTGGTGTTCGACCCGGACACCTTGGCGGCGCAGGTCTCGCGCATCACTGACGGGCAGAAGGTGGACGTGGTCTACGACCCCATCGGGCGCGTGTCCTTCCAGGCATCGCTGGACAGCCTGCGCCCGCGCGGCCTGATGGTGTCGTTCGGGGCGTCGTCCGGCGCACCGGCGGCGGTGGAGTTGGCCACGCTCAACGCCAAGGGTTCCCTGTTCCTGACGCGTCCTTCGCTCGCGGCGCACACGGCCACCGACGCCGAGTACCAGGCGCGGGCGCAGGATGTGCTGGCGGCGGTCGGGGCAGGTATCATCAAGCCCCGGATCTGGGCGGCCTACCCGTTGGCCGACGCCGCGCGGGCGCACGCGGACCTGGAGTCCGGGCGATCATCGGGGGCGATCATTCTCAAGCCATGAATCTGGATGTCCTGAGTCATCAGCACAGCGACGAGGTCGCGGCGTTCCTGGCCGTGGCCGCGCAAGGCTCGTTCGTCGGCGCCGGCCGGGTGCTGCAGCGGCACCCGACCGTCGTCTCGAAACGCCTCGCCGCCATGGAGGCGCGCCTGGGCGTGCGGTTGGTCGAGCGCTCCACCCGACAGGTGCGCATCACCGAGGCGGGCCTGCGGCTGGAGCAGCGCCTGCGCGCGGCCATCGAGCTGCTGGAGGAAGCGCAGCAACAGACGGCAGAGGCAGCGGGGGAGGTGCGCGGCACCTTGCGCCTCGCGTTGCCGGCGGCCATGGGCCGGCGTTGGCTGGGGCCGATGCTGCCGGAATTTCTCAAGGCGTATCCGCAGGTCTCGGTCTACGCCGACTACAGCGAACGGCGGGTGGACATCATCGACGAAGGGTTCGACGCGGCCATCCGCATCGGCGCGCTGGAAGACAGCCGACTGGTCGCCAAAAAACTCTGCGACCACCGCCGGGTACTCTGCGCCTCACCGGCCTACCTGGAGCGGCACGGCGCGCCCGAAACGCCGCAGGACTTGCTCCGACACAACTGCCTGCGCTTCAGCGGCCTCGCGTCCTTTCCGCACTGGCGCCTGCACCGGGGCGACGAAATCCGGACCGTGACGCCCAACGGCAACCTGACCGCCAACGACAGCGAATCCCTGCTGGCGGCAGCCTGCGCCGACGAGGGCATCCTCGGCGCCGGCGACTGGCTGATGAGCCGCGACATCGCCGCCGGGCGGCTGCGCCAAGTGCTCGCCGACTGGCAGCTCGATACGCTGGGCGGCGTCTACCTGGTCAGGCCTTCGGCGCGGTTTCCCAGTGCGACGGTGGTCGCGTTCAAGCAGTGGATCGAGTCGAAGTTCGACCCTGCGGCGCCGTGGGCCGTCTGACCGGTTGTCGCTTATCGCCCGCTGAAGGCCTTCAAGGTGTCTACTGCTGATGAAGCCCTGTCTTTTTGCGGAGGACACCGAAATGAGCGACGAACGCACGGCCCCGGCAACCCAAGGTGTCACCGTGGAGCTGCTGGCAACCCTGGACCTGGGCCCGGAGATCGAAGGCATGGCAGGGCGCCAACTGCGCATGCGCCTGGTCACCATCGACCCCGGCGGCGTGTTCGGCCCGCTACACGACCACAAGGACAGGCCCGGCATGGTGTTCATTCTGCAAGGCACGATTACGGATCACCGCAATGGCATCGCCACGGACTACGGGCCGGGTGTCGGTTGGCCGGAGGATCGGAACACCACGCATTGGTTGGAGAACCGGGGGGCGGAGGTGGCTAGGGAGGTTTCGGTGGATGTTGTTAGGTTGGGGTGAGGTGGAGGG